>JAHEIK010000455.1 GCA_024639415.1 Planctomycetota bacterium | reverse complement strand
CGGCCGCCTGCATCTGCGTTCGTTCAGGACGCAGCGTCCGGGGGCTCCGGGGACTTGCTCGCGACACTGACGGACACTGAGTGGAGACGAGATGGCCCGTGAGATGGCTTCGGAAGACGAGCCAGAATCGGCACGAACCGCCGCCTATTCCGCCTCCCCCTCGTGCCTCTCCCACGCCTCCATGATCTCACGGTGGAGTCGCACGTTCTTCAACATCGACTCGCGGTACTCCTCGGGGGCGTGCTCGACCAGGTGGTCGAGGAGGCGCTTGGCTTCGGCCAGGTGCGTGAGGTCGCCGGTCGCCGTCCACAGGAGGCAGCGCACCTTCGCGGTGTTGCTGTCTCCCTCGACGTAATGGTGTCCGCCTGACTGCTGGAAATGGGTGTTCATAAAGCTCTCTCCCTTGAGCCGGTCCTTGACCGGAGAAGGGACGAGCGATGGACGAGAGAGAAGGACGGGATCTTGGGGATGACGCCCCGGCCGAGGAGCGAGGCGTAGGCGACGAAGTCGCCGGAGACGAGCGGAGCGGCCGGGGCGCCGCCAGCGGGCCGCGGCGCATGACGCGCCGCAGATCCGCGCGGCGCACCGCGCGCACCGTGTCGGCGGACGAGGCCCGAGTGGCCGGCTTCACGGGCGAGCAGCGGCTCTTGCTGCTCGACTCGTGGATCCGGAGCAACCTGTCGGCGACGGACTTCGCGGCCTTGGTGGGCGTGACGCCGACGACGCTCTACGGCTGGCGCAAGCGCTTTGAGGCGCAGGGTCCGGCGGCCTTGCTGGGTCACCGCAAGGGGACCTCGGGCAGCCGCCTACCGGAGCCGACGCGCCGTTCGATCCTGATGATGAAGGACGCGCACCCGGGCTGGGGTCAGGACCGGCTGCACGACATGCTGCTGCGCACGGACGGCCTCTCCGCGAGTCCGAGCGCGATCCAGCGCGTGCTCGTCGAGGCGGGCTACGAGGTGGAAGAGGCGGCGACGAGGCCGCACCCTCCGCAGGTCCGGCGGTTCGAGCGCGCGCGTCCCAACTCCCTGTGGCAAACCGATCTGTTCACCTTCACGCTCAAGCGTCAGAACCGGCGCCTGCACCTCGTGGCGTTCATGGATGACTGCTCGAGGTTCATCGTGGGCTTCGGGCTGCACGCCAGCGCGTCGGGCGCCTTGGTGCGCGAGGTGTTCGAACAGGCCATCGCCAACTTCGGTGCGCCGGAGGAGGTGTTGACGGACAACGGATCGCAGTACCACACGTGGCGCGGCAAGAGCGCGTTTCGAAAGCTCTGCGAGCGCCGCGGCATCGTGCAGATCGTGGCGAGCCCCAGGAGGCCACAGACCCTCGGAAAGATCGAGCGCTTCTGGGGCACGCTCTGGCGGGAGCTCGTCGAGGGCGCGATCTTCCAGGATCTGGACGAGGCGCGTGCGAGGATTTCTCACTTCGCTGCCTACTACAACTTTCAGCGCACGCATCAGGGCATCGACGGCCTGGTGCCCGCCGACCGCTTCTTCGAGGCGGCGCCCGAAGTTCGCGAGGCGCTCGAGAAGCGCGTGGCGGACAACGCCAAGGACCTCGCGCTTCACGGCGAGCCGAGGAAGGGTGTGTACCTGACGGGCCGGGTGGGCGAGCGACCGATCTCGCTGCACAGCGAGGGCACGAAGGTGGTGCTGACCGACGAGGAGGGGGTTCGCGAAGAGGTGGATCTATCCCTTCCGGGCCGTCGCCACGTGTCCGATGCTCCCTCGGCGCCGGGCACCAGCGCGCTCGACGGCGTGATCGAGGACCTGGCGGTGCTCGACGAGGGCTCGCCGGCAGACGAGGTCGACGCGGACGACGAAGAGGCCGACGACGCAGCCCCTGACGCGAAGGAGGTGTCGTGATGGCGGCGAAGAAGACGGGGCCGTCCACGCTCCGGGGCTCCGCTCGGGCGCGGGCCGTCACGGTGGTGGTGCTCGAGGCGCTGTCGGGCGAGGTGGGGACGACGGAGGCGGCCGAGCGTCTGGGGGTGTCGCTCTCGCGCTACTACCAGCTGGAAGCCAAGGCGTTGGGCGGGATGCTCAAGGCGCTGGAGCCGCGGACGAAAGGGCCGCAGATGACGCCCCAGCGGCAGATCCAGGCCCTTCAGGCCGAGAAGCACGCGCTGGAGAAGGACCTGCGGCGCCACCAGACGCTGCTGCGTGCGGCGCACCGCAGCGTGGGGTTACCTGCGAGCAAGCGCAAGGCGTCATCCTCCAAGGGCCGTGGCCGGGCGAAGCGGGGATCGCGAGGCAAGACGGTGCTCGAGACGCTTCGCAAGGTGCCGGACGCGGACGCAGGAGGGAGTGATGGGAAGGCGAAGCGAGATGGCAACGTTGGTGGAGAGGACCGAGGCGAGCCCGGAGGCGCGTGAGCGCACGAAGGTGATCCTCCTGACGCTGGCGCGCCACTGGAGCGTGCAGGCCGGCTGTGAGCGGCTGGGCGTGGGGCGTACGCGCTTCCAGGATCTGCGGCGGCGGATGCTGGGGGGAGCGACGCGGGCGTTGGAGGAAGGTACGGCCGGGCGGCCGCGCCAGCTCGAGGACAGGGAGTCGCACGAGATGCGCACACTGCGCGGGCGCATCGCCGAGCTGGAGCGTGAGCTTCGCCGCAGCGAGACCGAGCTCGACATCGCCCGTAGCGGAGCAGGCCGGGCCGTGGAGCGTCGGCTGGCTGCGAAGGCGGTGCGGTGATGAGGACGACACCGGCAACGTGGGACGACGGCATGCGGCACCTGGCGCTGCACATGCTCGAGCGCCTGGACCGTACGTGTCGGGAAGTGGCCGAAGCGGCGGGGGTGAGCGCTCGCACCCTGCGCCGGTGGCGGCAACGGCAGCGCGGCGGACAGCCGTTGAGCCGGCCTGCCGGCCGGCCGCCGACGGCGGTGGACCGCGAGCAGCGCCAAGGCGTGATCCGTGCGCTCTTCGAGCTCGGACCCTACGCCGGCGTGCCGACCATCCGGGCCCTGTGCAGGGAGGTTCCCTACCGACTGATCGCGAAGCTGAAGCAGCGCTTCGCCCGCGTGCTGCAGCGACGCTGGGGCTGGTACAGGAAGCGACTCGCGTGGCTGCGTGCCGGCGCAGTGTGGGCGATGGACTTCACCAAGCCCAAGGCAGAGCTTCCCGATGTCGCCAACCGCCTGCTGCACGTGCGCGACATGGCGAGCGGCGCCGAGCTCCTCGTGATGCCATGTCGCGGTGAGTGCTCGATCGTGGTGCGCGTGGCCCTGAGCGTCCTGTTCCTGACCCTGGGCGTGCCGCTTGTGATCAAGATGGACAACGGGAAGGCGTTCACGGCCAGCGCCAGCACGGACGTTCTCGCCGAGCACGGCGTGGTGGCGCTCTACTCGCCGACCTACACGCCTTCCTACAACGGATCCTGCGAACGCGGCGGAGGCACGCTCAAGCGCAGGATCGAGCACCAGGCAGTCCTGCGCGGGGATCCAGGCCGATGGATCGACGCGGATCTCGTGACCGCGCAGCGCCAGGCCAACACGACGGCGCGTCCGTGGGGCGCCACGGGCCCGACGCCGGCGGAGCGCTTCCGCGCCCGCCGGCCGATCGGGCCCGTGGAACGCGAGGCGTTCCAACGTACTCGCGACGCAGAGATCGCGAACATGGTGGAGACGCACAAGGA
>JAHEIK010000454.1 GCA_024639415.1 Planctomycetota bacterium | reverse complement strand
AGGCCGCGGTGTGCGATGTAGTTGCTCAGCGGTGTCTTCGACGCACGGCTGATGCCGACGATCACGATGTCGGCCTTGGTGAGATTCTGCGGGTTCTTGCCGTCGTCGTGATTGACGGTGAACTCGACCGCCGCAACGCGCCGGAAGTAGTCCTCGTCGAGCTCGTGGCTGAGGCCCGGCACCGAGAGGGGCGTCAGGTTGAGGTGCTGGGCGAGGCCGCGGATCAGGCCGCCGATCAGGTCGACCGCGCGCACGTCGTGGGCGAGGGCGAGATCCTTGACGGCGTCACGCAGCTCTCGCTCCACCAGCGTGTAGACGACTAGAGCGCCGATCTCACCCGCCTTGGCCAGGGTCTGCTCGAGCGCCTCGACGGTGCGGACGTTCGAGGCGGTGCGCACGGCGGCCTCGTCATGGTGGCCGAACTGCGCCAGCGCGGCCTTGCCGGCCGCCTCCGCCGTCTCGCCCGTGGAGTCGCTGATCGCGACGATGACCGGATCCTTGGAGGTCACGCGCCGGCCTCCTCGGGCGGACGGCTGCCCTCTCCCTGGGGATCTTCGGGCGAGCCGATCCAGATCGCGCCGCCTACGAAGTGCTCCTTCTTCCAGATCGGCACGTCCTGCTTCAGGCGTGCGATGAAGTCGGCCGTGGCGGCCAGCGCCGCAGCGCGGTGGGGGGACGCGACGGCCACGACCATGGCATCGTCGCCGATGTCCAGGCGGCCGACGCGGTGCGTGCAGGCGATGGCCGCCACGCCGTGTTCGCGGACGAGATCGTCGGCGATGGCTGTCATGGCCTTGAGCGCCATCGGTTCGTAGGCCTCGTACTCGAGGTAGGTGACGCGTCGGTCGAGCGTTCGCTCGCGGACCGTGCCGTGGAAGACCACGACGGCCCCGCTCTCCGGCCCCAGGACTGCCGCGCGTACCGCGTCGGCGTCGATCGCTTCCGTCGTGATGGCGAAGGCGTCCGCCACTAGCCACCCCCGACCGGCGGGATCAGCGCCACGACCGCGCCCGCGTGCAGGGGGGTGTCGGTGTCGGCGAAGTCCTCATCCACCGCGATCCGCATGCTGGCGGCCGGCCCCACGAGATCAGGGTGCCGTCGGCAGAGCGTCGTGAGCAGCGCAGCGACATCGCTGTCGTCGCCCACGGCCACGGTCTCTCCCTCGATGCCTGCGGCCTCGCGGGCTGCGGCGAAGTAGCGGATCTCGACCTCCATGGCGGGAGAGTCTACGCGGATCCCGGGGTGCTGCCCGGGCGATCCTCGTTCGCTCCGGAACTCCGCTCCTGCCAGATCCTGCGCGACACCTCGTAGATGTAGTGGGGGACCGCGGTCATGAACGCACGCTGCTCGGGTGCAGGTTCCCACACGCCTTCGCCTACGCGCTCGCCTCCGACGGCCTCCTGCATCCGCTGCGAGGCGATGTTCGCCTTGTTCGGCGTGGCCCGGACGGCTCGACAAGCCGTATGCGTGAAGAGGTAGTCGAGCAAGCCCTGCTTGATCTCCGTGCCGAAGCCGCGGCGCCAGAACGCCGGGCGTAGCTTCACGTCCGTGCCGCTCAGGCCCGTCTCGTCGGGGGCGCCGAGCTTGCATTCCCCGATGAGCGCACCGGTGGCCCGCTCCACCACGACGAGCCACTGGTCGTACTCGCCCTCCGGGTTCGCGTGGATGTGGGCGCGGATCTTCTCCGCCGTGATGCCCAGGCCGCTCGGGAAGCCGACGTTGACCATGACGGCTGGATCGTTCCAGAGTGCGAGGAGATGCTCCACGTCCTCCACGGCATCCTCCGCTCGCCGGATGACGAGTCGCTCCGTCTCGAACACGGTCATGAGGTCCTCCCAACTGCGCGCTACCAGGGTGCGCTCGCGGCTGCGTCGTGTCCATTGACGGCGGATGCTCATCCGGGTTGCAATGCACGCGATGAAGCGCACGGGTCACCGGCAGAGCGTCTGGCGTACTCTCCTTGTCGGCCTGGTCGTCTTGGCCGCGACGAGCGCGCGTGGCGAGGACGAGGTGCGCGGCACGTTCCGTTTCGGCGGAACCGCGCGCGACATGGCCTGGGCGGCCGCCGGGACGTCCGACGGTGGCCTCTTCGTCGTAGGCAGCTTCATCGGCAAGACGGACTTCGATCCGAGCACGGCGGCGAAGAGCGCCGAGGCGCTGAAGGCTGCCGAGCCGCCGCCGGCACAGCGCCTCGACGCGTTCCTCGCGAGCTACGATGCGAAGGGACGCTTCGTCTGGGCCGTTACGATGGGCGGGTCCGGCACCAACTTGGCCCTGTCGGTCGCGGTGGGGGGGGACGGCGTCGTCTGCGTTGCGGGCAACTTCGAGGGCAAGGTGGATTTCGATCGCCGCGACCCGCCCGACGAGGAGGACACGCTCGAGACGCGCTCCGGTCGCGACGCGTTCGTCGCCTGCTACGACCTGGACGGGGAGTTCCTGTGGGTGCGCGGCTTCGGCGACGAGGACAAGCGCCGCAAGGGGGACCGCCGCCGAGCGGTCGAGTTCAGCGAGTCGATTCGCGGCGTGGCGATCGACGCGGACGCCAACGTGTACGCCATCGGCATGTTCAGCGGCACGCTCGACCTCGAGCCCGGCGACGACCTGGTCGAGCGCACGAGCACGTCCGGTTCGCGGGATGTCTTCGTCGTCAGCCTGGATCCGCGTGGTGCCTACCGCTGGGGCTTCACCTTGGGTGGAACCGGGATGGACCAGGGACAGGCCATCGCTCTGCGGCCCGGCGGCGGGTTCGTGATCGGAGGCTGCTTCAGCGTGGCAGTGGACTTCGATCCGGGCAAGGAGGTGGACTTCGGCGTGGCGGCGGGCCGCCAGGACGCGTTCGTGGCCTGGTACGACAAGGACCGTGCCTTCGAGCGCCAGGTGACCTTCGGCGCCGAGGGCATCGACCAGGTGATGGACGGTTGTCTCGCGGTCGATGACAGCGATGCCACCTACGTGGCTGGTGAGATCTCGGGTTTGGTGGACGTTGACCCGGGTCGCAAGATGTTGGCGCTGGACTGTCGGGGCAAGTCGGACGCGTTCGTGGTGCGCTACAAGAAGAACGGGCGTCCGGACTGGGCCTTCTCACTCGGCGGCAGCGGCGCGGACAGCGTCCATGCCCTCTGCCTGCGTCCCAAGGGAGGCGTTGCACTCACGGGGCGCTTTCAAGGCAAGGTGGACTTCGACCCCGGCCGCCGCAAGACGCTGCTCGACGCGCCCGGGACGGCGGGAGCGACGGCCGCCTACGTGGCTGCGTTCGACGCGAAGAAGAAGCTGCGCTGGGCGCGTGCGCTGGGGACGGACGCGGATGGCGCGCGCAAGCTGACGCGGGGTGCAGGCGTGATCCAGCGCGGCGACGGCGGACTGACGGCGGTGGGCACCTTCTACGGCTCCATCGACGTCGATCCGACGTCGGAGAAGCGCATGCTCTCCAACCTGGGCGATGCCGACGTGTACGTCGTGCGCTACGACGCGAAGGGCAACCCGCTACGCTGACACCTGGGGTTTCCCTGCATCGGCCTCGGCCACCATCAGCCTGCCGAGGTACCAGAGGCCGATCGCCGAGGCCACGTGCTTGAGCGGATGGCCGCCCATGAAGCCGGTGAGGTCGCAGATGGGTCGATCGAGCAACTCCAGCACCTTC
>JAHEIK010000453.1 GCA_024639415.1 Planctomycetota bacterium | reverse complement strand
TTCGCTGAGGAGTGCGACATGACGAACCTCGTCGCGCTCCGCAAGGAGGCCAAGCCCTCCGCCGCGGAGTACGGCATCAAGCTCACGTACCTGCCCTTCATCATGAAGGCGCTCACGATGTGCTTCCGCAAGTTCCCCGAGATCAACGCCGTCGTCGACGACACGGACAACTCCTACATCGTGCGCGGCGAGGTCAACATCGGCCTCGCGACGGACACCGAGGACGGACTCACCGTCGTCGTGGTCAAGGGCTGCGACCAGCTCTCGATCCTGCAGATCGCGCAGGAGATCCAGCGCCTCACCGTCGCGGCGCGAGACAAGAAGATCGCCCTCGAGGATCTCAAGGGCGGCACGTTCACGATCACCAGCGCCGGCTCGATCGGCGGCATCATGGCCACGCCGATCCTCAACTACCCGGAGGTGGGCATCCTCGGCATCTACAAGATCGCCAAGCGCCCGATGGTGATCGACGACGAGATCGTCATCCGCTCCATGGCCAACATGACCATCACCCTCGACCACCGCATCGTGGACGGTGCCGCGGCCGCGCGCTTCATGAACGAGCTCGTGCGCCTGCTGGAGAACCCCGGCCTGATGCTGGTCGAGGGCTAGAGCGGGCGTGGGCGATACCGTGGCGACCAAGAAGACCAGCAACGCGCCGACGACCACGCCCGACCCGTACGAGGTCGGGCCGCTGGGGCTGTTCCAACTCGTCGACGAGAAGGGCGTGCAGGTCGCGCCCGTGCCGGACCTTCCGGACGGACTTCCCGTGCGCCTGCTCGAGGCCATGCTGTTCCAGCGCGCGCTGGACCAGCGCATGCTCAACCTCCAGCGCCAGGGCCGGATCGGCTTCTACGGCACTGCCAAGGGGCAGGAGGCTGCCGTGCTCGGCTCCGGCGCCGCCTTCGAGAGCCAGGACTGGCTCTTCCCGGCGCTGCGCGAGGGCGCCATCGCGCTGTGGCGCGGCATGAAGCTGGATCACTACATCGCGCAGTGTTTCGGCAACGGCGCCGATCCGACGCTCGGCCGCCAGATGCCGTGCCACTACTCGGACGGCCCCTCGCGCTACGTCTCGCTGTCGAGCCCCATCGGCACCCAGATCAGCCACGCGGTCGGTGCGGCGCGCGCCGCACAGATCAAGGGCGAGAGCGACCGCATCGTGGGCGGCTGGATGGGTGACGGAGCGACGTCGAGCAACGACTTCCATGCGGGCATGAACTTCGCCGGCGTCTGGAAGGCTCCGCTCGTCTACGTGTGCCAGAACAACCAGTGGGCGATCTCCGTGCCCGCCGCCGCCCAGACGGCGAGCGAGACCTTCGCCGTCAAGGCGGAGGCCTACGGCATGCCGGGCCTGCGCGTCGACGGCAACGACGTGCTCGCCTGCTACGTCGCCACCAAGATGGCGGCCGATCGCGCCCGTCGCGGCGACGGTCCGACGTTCATCGAGATGCTCACCTTCCGCCTCGGCGGACACTCCTCGTCGGACGATCCCTCGAAGTACCGCGACGAGACGGTCGCGAAGCAGTGGGAGAAGCGCGACCCGCTCGAGCGCCACCGCACGTGGCTCCTCGAGCAAGGCGCGTGGAGCGACGAGCAGCAGGAGGACTTCCTCGCGGAGTCCGGCAAGACCATCACGGACGCGATCCAGCGCGTCGAAGCGGCCGGCGCGGTCGCCACCGCGACCCTCTTCACGGACGTGTGGGCGGAGATTCCCCCCATGCTCCACGACCAGCAGATGCGCTTGGAGCGCGAAGACACGGTGTAGGGGCGACCCACGCCAAAGAGGACTCCACATGGCATCCGAGAACGAACGCTACGACCTCGTCGTGATCGGCTCCGGTCCGGGCGGCTACGTGGCCGCGATCCGCGCCGGCCAGCTCGGCCTCAAGACGGCTGTCATCGAAGAGGACAAGATCGGCGGGGTGTGCCTGAACGTGGGCTGCATCCCCTCGAAGAGCCTCATCTACGCGTCGGGCCTCGTAGACAAGATCCGGCACGCGGACACGATGGGCCTGACCGTCGGGGACGTCAGCGTCGACGGCAAGAAGCTCCAGGAGTGGAAGTCCGGCATCGTCAACCGCCTGACGACGGGCGTGGGCTTCCTGCTGAGCAAGAACGGCGTGACGACCATCCACGGCCACGCGGAGTTCGAGACCAAGAACTCCGTCGTGGTCACGAGCGACGGCTCGCAGCAGACCGTCGAGTTCGACAAGTGCATCGTCGCGACGGGCGCGCGGGCGGCGACGCTGCCGTTCCTGCCCATCGGCGAGAACGTGATGACCTACCGCGAGGCCCTGGACATCGACTGGGTACCGGAGACCTTCACCGTCATCGGCGGCGGCGTCATCGGCCTGGAGCTCGGCACGGTCTTCCAGCGCCTGGGTAGCAAGCTCACCGTGATCGAGCTGACCGACTCCCTCTTGCCCGGCACCGATCCCGAGCTGGTCAAGGTCGTCGAGCGCTCGATCAAGAAGCTCAAGGGCAAGGTCCACAAGGAGACCGGCGCGACGGGCATCAAGAAGGCCAAGGGCAAGCAGATCGTCACGGCGACCGACAAGAAGGGCAAGGAGCTCGAGATCGAGTCCGAGGTCGTGCTCTGCGCCATCGGCTTCAAGCCCAACTCGGACCGCGTAGGTGCGGACAAGATCGGCCTGGTGATCGACGACACGGGCCACTTCACCGTCAACGCCTCGCGCCAGACCAACATCCCCCACATCTACGCCATCGGCGACGTCGCAGGCCTGCCGTGGCTCGCCCACAAGGCGTCGAAGGAGGGTATCGTCGCCGCCGAGCACGCCGCCGGCGACACGTCGAGCATCTACGACGTGCGCGCCATGCCCGCCGCCACGTTCACGCATCCGGAGGTCGCGACCGTCGGCATCCAGGAGCATGAGGCACAGGAGCAAGGGCTGGACGTCACCGTCGGCAAGTTCCCCTTCACGGCGCTTGGGCGTGCGCTGAGCGTCGGTGCCACCGAAGGCATGGTGAAGATGATCTCCGACGCCAAGACCGACGAGGTCCTGGGCGTCTCCGCCGTCGGCTACCAGGCGTCGGACCTCATCGCCGAAGCCGCGCTCGCCATCGAGATGGGCGCGACGACCGAAGACATCGCCCTCACGGTGCACGCGCACCCCACGTGGCCCGAGTCGCTCATGGAAGCGGCCGAAGCCGTGCATAAGAAGGCCATCCACATCCTCAACACGTAGTCGCAGGCGCGCCCAAGCCGGGTGCCGGACCCAGGCCCCATGTACGAGCGCTACACCGCGTTCTTCCACCTGCGGGCCGTCGCCGGCCAGGGCGCGCTCGCCGGCGTGCTCATCCTCAATGAGTACGTGCTGCGCAAGCAGTTGGATGCCTCACGCTGGCAGATCCTGCTGCTGCTCGTGATCCCGGCCTCGCTGCAGCTCATGACCGTGGTGTGGAACCCGGCGACGAGCGCGGGCCCCCTCGCACGACGACCGTTCCGCACGCTGGGCATCGGCGTCCACGCGCTGCTGCTCCTGCCCCTGCTCACGGGCGGCGGTTGGTCGGCCGGATCGCTGGTGGCGCTGCTGATCACGGTCCTCGTCGCTCAGATGCTGTTGGTGCCGATCCAGAACTCGATCGTTGCGCGCAACTACGGAGAGCGACGTCGGGGGCGGC
>JAHEIK010000452.1 GCA_024639415.1 Planctomycetota bacterium | reverse complement strand
TAATAGCCGCAGAAGAGATAGACCGGCTTCGGCGCGAAAGTCAGCGCGCCGCGCTTGTGCGCGACGAGGACGAGGGCGAGTGCGCCGAAGCCGGCGGCCGCTTGGAGTCCGCCGTACCACCAGGGCGAGGCGCCGAAGAGCCACATGACGACGGTCGCCTCGCACGCCAGCAGCAGGCCGAAGGACAGCGCGAGGCTCGGACCGACGCGCAGGACGACATGCAACAGGTGCGCCACGAGGAAGGCGATGACGCCGCAGATCGCGATGCGGTCTGCGCCCAGCGCCCACGGCGTGAGATGCCAGTGGTAGAGGCCCGAGCCGACGCAGACGAGCGCGGTCGAGATCCAGATGCCCGTCCAGTTGCGGAAGGCCGGCGCGCCGAGCAGGCCGCGGCGCTGGAGGAAGCGCAGGCCCCACAGGCCGATCAGCAGGTAGGGCAGGTTGCTGACGACGTTCCAGATGTGCGGGATGCCCAGCGCAGCGCCATCGCACGCGAACGTGTATGGGTCCGGATCGATGCCGAGGATGAGGCCGGCGAGCCACGTCATGGCTGCAGCCTACCGCCGCGGCGAGGCGTCAGGGCGCGGAGAGGATCCGGTAGAGCAGGGCGCCGGTGTCCGGCGCGCGGTCCCCGACCTCGTCGTTGAGGAACAGGAGCCGCAGCTGCGATGCGCCCGGATGGGCTGCGCGGATGTCGGCCAGGGGCACGGCCAGCTCGACCTCGACGACGTTCGTCGTCGGGTTGATGTCCAGCGGGCCGATGTAGCCGTCGTTGAAGATGCCCCCCGCCTGCGCGTAGAGGCCCGCGCCGGAGACGAGCAACTCGCTGCCGATCCCGGCGGCGACCGTGTAGCCCGTGCTGGGGTCGTCATCGGCATCGAGGAAGATCAGCGTTCGCGAGTAGCCGAAGCCGGGTGAACCGTCGAGGTTGAAGGCGCTCTCCGACGTGTAGCGGATGTAGAGGTTCACCGCGTCGTTCGTGATCCAGATCCTGCGCCAGTCCGCGCCGGAGGAGGCCGGCGCGTCGGCCGGGTCCTCGTGCGCGACCGGCACGCTCAGCCAGTCGTCGAACGAGCCGTCGATCGTGATCGGTGTGGCAGCCACCGGGGTGGCGCTGAGCGTCACCGTGTTGCGCTCCTCGTTGCCGAGCGCGTCGAAGGCGCGGATGCACAGGTGGTAGGTGGTGCCCGGCGTGAGGCCGGGCAGCACGTCCTCGTTGGCAAGGGCGCCGAACGACGTCGCGTAGTCCGAGGCCTGCTTGGGCTCGAGAACGACGCGCGTGGCCCCCGAGAGGGTCGGGTCGCCGACGAAGTCCAGCGGCTGCGTGTCGTAGTAGAGCGCGTAGCCGACGTGGTTCAGGTCCAGCGCCACGTCCCAGCGCAGGACGATGTGACCCGAGCCGGCGATCGCGGCCTGGAGGCCGACGCGCGGCGTCGGCGCTTCCGGCGGGGTCGGGTACGGCAACTCATTGTCGTTGTAGGTGCTCGTCCAGGCAGGTGGCGTCGTATCGGTCAGGTCGGCGTAGGTCCGGACGAAGTCGTTCGGCAGGTCCACGCCGGCGCTGGTGATGTAGTGGCGGAAGCCGGCGAGGTTCTGCGTCTCCTCGATGTCCGTGAGCAACGACTCGAAGCCGAGGTCCGACGTGCCCAGCAGCGTGTTCGTGTCCATGGTGAGCGCCGGCCCCTCGGCGTAGCCGAGCGACAGGACGTGGAACCCGTCCGGACGCCCGGCTTCGGCCATCAGCTTGGGCGCGAAGGTGTGCTTGTTGTCGGCGAAGAAATAGTCGTCGTACTCCTGGGTCGTGTTCGAGTTCAGCCGGTAGCTCTCGACGAACAGGAAGTCGATCGACGGCCGCGTCGTGACGGCGTACTGCACCTGGCGCGGGTCGAAGAAGAACAGGCCGCGATTCTGCAGGATGAGGCGCTCGGGGTAGCTCGTCCGCAGGCGCGCCATGAAGTCGGCGAAGCCCTTGGCGGTCCACTCGAACTCGCTCTGGTTGATGCTGGAAGCGTCGGTGTAGTGGTTCGGCGCGCACGTGTCGATCGTGTCGAGGAAGAGGCCGTCGCAGGCGTAGCCGCGGCCGACGTCGCTGCGCAGCAGCTCTTGCATGCCCTGCACGCCGTCGATGCCGTCGACCGTCATCTGGTCGAGCACGTCGAACCAGGCGGGGTCCCCCGCGTTGACGAAGCAGCCACCGAAGATGCCGTTGCGATCCGGCAGCCCATCGCCGACGTTCGTCGGACTCTGATCGATCGAGTTGTCGTCCAGGTACCAGGAGGCGTAGCCGGTGCCTCCGTTCGAGGGGCTGCCGAGCGGGTCCAGACCCGTGACGGCCGTGCCGTCGGCGTCCGGTCCCCGGGGGTCGACGCGCGGGCCGCTGCCGTCCCCTACGAAACGCGGATCGAGCAGCAGCGCGCTGTCGCTCATGCCGATGGTGCGCAGGTCCTCACCCACGGAGATGTAGGCCAACACGATGACGTCGTCGGCCGGATCGTCCGCATCGAGCCCGTTCTGGATGTCGTGGATCGTGGCCGCCGGCAGCTGCCCGCTGAACGGATGCAGGATCACGAGGTCGAACGTCTCGGCGAGCCGGATCCGCTCCTCGTCGAAGCTGCCGTAGTGGATCATGTAGTGCTCGACGCGGCGCGCGGCCGCTGCGAGGTTGTCGAATGCGGGGACGGTCACTTCGAGCGACGAGCCGAGGCGGCCGTCACGCTCGGGCGTGGCACGCAGGCGCGTGCCGGCCGTCGGGCGGAAGCCGATGTCGGCCAATGCGTTCCAGACGACCTGGTGGCTGCGCCCTGCGCTGTCTGCGGCTAGGTCCCGGGCCGTGGCGTCGTCACCGAGGCTGGCCGGCCGCCAGGTGAGGCCGTCATCGGTCGAGCACTCCAGCACGAGGTCGACGGCGGCAGGTGCGTCTGCCGTCAGGGTCACGCTCAGTGAGAGATCCCCGGCCGGCGCCTGGGGCAGGACGAGGGCTGTGACGGCCGCATCCAGCACGGGCGTCTCAGCGGGCGGCGCACCGCCTCCTCCTCCGCCGCAGGCCCCCAAAGACAGGGCTATGAGTACGAGTCCAGAGACGCAGGGGGAGCGTGCCAACCAACACATCGCAGGTCTTATCGACGCGGCCCGGCCGGCGGTTTAGGCCTCAGCCGGGCCGGCTTCGCTCGCGGGCTGCAGTCGCTTCAGCATGCTCATGCCGCTCTTGTTGACCTGCTCGGGTTCGAAGCCGAGGCGCTCGTAGAGGCGGATCGCGCCCTCGTTGTGCGCGACCACGCTGAGCGCGATCGCATGCATGCCCATGCGGCGTGCCTCGCCCTCGATCCACGCCATCGCCCGCGTGCCGATCCCGGCGCCGCGGCTGCTCTCGTCGACGAGGATGTCGTAGAGGTAGAGGCGCGGGGGCGTCACGTCGCGCTGGAGCGCCGCCCAGAGGTAGCCGACCGGGGCGTCGTCCGGCGTGAGGATGCGGAAGAAGCGCTGGTTCGGCGTCAAGCGTCCGTCGGGAAGCAAGCCGGCGATCTGCCTGGTCGCCGTGGACAGCGCGCCCTCGAGCGGCACGTCCATGGCACGGGCCATCTCCCCGGCGTACCTGGGCACCGTGACCTCCATGTAGGCCTCGTACTGCTCGTCGTCGAGATC
>JAHEIK010000451.1 GCA_024639415.1 Planctomycetota bacterium | reverse complement strand
CTCCGATCGGTGGGGGAGCAGAAGACGATGAGGCCCGTCGCAAGATGGAGCTGCCCATTGCCCACCTGGACCTGTCGGTGCGTGCGAGCAACTGCCTGGAGGCCGAGGGCGTCCAGACGATCGGTGAGCTCGTCAACTTGACCCAGGAGCAGATCATGGGCTTCAAGAACTTCGGCCGCACCTCGCTGAAGGAAATCACGCGCAAGCTGGAAGAGATGAATCTGTCCCTGGGGATGAACCTGTAGAGGTCGTCCCGCAGGAGAGGTCCCGATAGGGCCTCGTAAAGAGGAGTGGCACGATGAGACACCGCGTTGCAGGCAGGAAGCTGACACGCGACAGCCAGCACCGGATTGCGCTCAGGCGCAATCTCGTTCGTGCCCTGCTGATCAATGGTCGCATCACGACGACCCTGGCGAAGGCCAAGGCTGTGCGTCCGTACGTCGAGAAGCTCGTCACCCGCGCGAAGAAGGCGGCCGAGTTGAAGGATGCGGGCGGTGAGAACAGCCGCGCGGACTACGTCCACCAGGTGCGCCTGCTCGCGCGCGAGGTGCCGGACCGCAAGCTGCTGTCGCTGCTGGTCGACGTGGTCGGCCCCATGGTCAAGGACCGTCCGGGCGGCTACACGCGCATCCTGCGCGACGCCCGCAACTCCCTGGGTGACAATGCACCCCGCGCCATCTTCGAGTTCGTGGATCGCGCCGAGGAGCTGGACGACGAGGCGCCCGAGCCCGAGGGCAAGGGCAAGAAGAAGTAGCGGCTGGGTGGCCCGTGCCTGAGGGCGTCCCCTACCGCAGGAAGGGCGTCATGGGCAGTGGAGAGGTCACCAAACGCGGAGCCCAGATCTGGGATTTCGTGGCGACCTTCATCGCCGCCAGGCGCGCCTTTCTCTCGATCTACAGGCGCTACGAGCGCCGCGTACTGAGTGAAGCCCGCGGGCGCGGTGTGCCGCGCGCAGAGCTGAAGCTGCCTCCGCAGGAGCTCTGGCGGCTCTTCCACCTCCCGCGTCTCGAGCGGCTGCGTGAGCGGCGCCTCAAGCCTCTCCGTGAGCAAGCCCGCGAGATCTTCGGGGCCGGCGGCGATGAGGGCCTGATGGACGCGTACTGCGGCCACATCTATCACGAGATCTCCATCCTCAGCGAAGAGCACCGCTCGGTTGGCCGCTTCGTGCGCCACCACGATCCGCGGCGCTACCGCAAGCTGTTCGAGGAAGTCAGCGGCTACTACCCGCTGCGTCTCAACCGTGTGCTGCGCTTCTTCCGCTCCGCGATGAAGCGACTCGATGAGTTGCTCCCCGGCTGGAGCCGTGAGCGGATCGTCGTGCGCTCGGCGTACCTCTTCGGGGAGCGCCTCGCGCGCCGTGCGTGGGGTGAGGGGCGCGAGGCCTTCTACGCGCGCATGTATCCCAACGGCGGTGTCGTGCGGGGCTATCTCGAGGCGGGGCGCTCCTTCTACGAGTCCGGCTTCCAAGACGAGGCGCGGGACGCCCTGGCTCTCGCCCTGCAGTCCTGGGAAGCAGAGAAGGACGAGGAAGAGCAGTACCCCGGCCGTCGGCGCGCGATGGAGGAAGTGCGTGAGCTGATGGCCCGCATGGTTCCCATGACGGCGCGGCACGTGGCAGTCCTGCGTGAGGATGCCTCGTCGTGAAGCAGATCTACTTCGTCAGCTTCGGCTGCCAGATGAACGTACTCGACGCGGAACTCGTGCTGGGTGACTTCCAGCGCAGTGGCTACCGCCGCACGGACGAGATGCGCCATGCGGACTTCGTGCTGATCAACACCTGCTCCATTCGCGAGCACGCCGAGGACAAGGTCTGGAGCCTGCTGGGACGTGCCCGTCAGCTCAAGGAGGCAAAGCCGCACATCAAGCTCGGCGTCATGGGCTGCATGGCGCAGCGCGTGAAAGACGACATCATCCGCCGCGCTCCGCACGTCGACCTGGTGCTGGGTACGTCGAACTTCCGCAGTGCCGTCCAGGACCTGCAGGACATCGACGCCGGTGGGGGGCGCATCCTCCGCACCGAGAAGCGTCCGGATCCCGAGTTCCTGCCTGACGCCGATCGCAACGTCGGCGCTCGGCCCGATCGATTCCGCGCGTACGTGACGATCATGCGCGGCTGCAACCACGCCTGCACGTACTGCATCGTTCCGCACACGCGCGGCCCCGAGATCTCACGCCCGCTCGACGAGATCATGGTCGAGACCCGGGCGCTCGTGGCCGACGGTGTGCGTGAGATCACGTTCCTCGGCCAGAACATCAACACCTACGGCCAGGACCTCCATCCCCAGCGCAAGCACACCGGGGAGATCTGCACACTGCTGGAGGAGGCGGCCAAGATCGACCGGCTCGACCGGATCCGCTTCCTGACGAGCAACCCCTTCGACATGACCGAGGGCATGATGCGCCGCTTCGGGAGCATCCCGAAGGTCATGCCCTGGCTGCACATTCCTGCGCAGTCCGGAAGCGACGCGGTGCTTCAGCGCATGCAGCGCACGTACAGCGTGGCGCAGTACCACGAGGTCGTCGGCTGGGCTCGCAAGCACATCCCGGGCGTCGAGATCACGTGCGACTTCATCGTGGGTTTCTCAGGAGAGACGGAAGAGGACTTCGAGGCCACGAAGCGGCTGGTGCGTGAGGTCGGCTTCATGCAGACCTACGTGTTCAAGTACAGCCTGCGCCCGAAGACGCTGTCCGCTCGCCGCCTGCCCGACGACGTCCCCGAGGACGTCAAGTCCCGACGCAATGTCGAGTTGCTCGCTGTGCAGGACGCCATGGCGGTGGAGCGCAACAAGCGGCTGATCGGCAAGCGCGTCGAGATCCTGATCGAGGGCATCAGCAAGAGCGACGACTCCCGAGTCACGGGCAGGGATCACAGCAACCGTCTGGTGCACTGCCCGGGGGACTCTTCGATGGCGGGCCTCATGGCGGTCGTCGAGATCGAGGAGGCCGGCGCGCATTCGTTCATCGGCCGTCGCGTGGCGCTCGAGGACGAGCCGGGCGCATGGACGTATCGCTCGACCAGCTTCGGCGACGCACCTGCCCCCACAGCCAGGTGACTGGCCACGCTGAACGCTGACGCCGCAGCCGTGCGGGGCGCACGTAGCTCGCCGCCGCGACGCATGCGCGACGATCAGGCCGCCTGCCGGCGGCTCGGCGCTTCGCTGGCGCGAACTGTCCTCGACTACCTCGAGAAGTACCTCTTTCCAGTCACCTTGCCGGTGTCGTCGTCGATGAGGATCTGCAGATCACATCGGCGCTCACGGACGTTGGTGCGGACGTCCCAGACGGGGCGTCGCGAGAAGAGCGGCTTCTTGCGTGTGGCGCGGACGGGCTCGTACCAGCGCCACCCTTCCCACTCTGCAGTGAGTCGGGCGGCCGCGATGGCTTGGTCCTTGTTCATGGTTTCCCGCGGGACCAGCGTAGCAGCGCGCACCCCTGCGGGTCGAGAACCAGATGCCAAATCGGCTGTGGCGACCAGAATTTGGCCACCTATTGGCTTGTTCGGCTACTGGGGAGCCGGCACGGGACTCCTCAGAGATCGACCCGCGCAGCGAAGAGCAGATCGGCATCCAACCTCGGCAGGGTCATCATCAGCGTCGAGAACGTCGGCTGCACCTTCCCCCGGAAGGTCTCCTTGCCGTTGACGACGAT
>JAHEIK010000450.1 GCA_024639415.1 Planctomycetota bacterium | reverse complement strand
GCGTCTGCTACGGTTCCGTCGTGAAGCAGTCATGGTCCGGGACGGTCGTCGGGGTTCAGCCACGCATCCGCCTCTTGCGGAGCTTCGACCAGCGAGCCCATACGTATCTGGGCTACGCCCTTCGTATAGAGGGCGAACTGGATGGAGAGGTGGGCTCTTTCGTCGTCGGCATCGGTCCAGGCGCGCAAGGCAAGCAGGCAGTTCGGGCTGGCGACTCCGTGCAGGGCCTTGGCTACCGGATACCCGACCCGCGCAAGGAAGCGATCGACATCTACAAGGTCTCCAAGCTGAAGGTGGAGCGCACGGGCCCAGAGCCGCTGCCCGGGCCTCCATTCCTCGGCGTCCCACCCTCGCTTGAAGAGTATCGAGCGCGTGGCCACCGACGCTTGGCTGCCCGGACGTATGCGACGAGGTGCGAAAGCTGTCTCTGGGGCTGCCGCATGGCCGTCGAGCTCATACGAGATCAGTGGAATCCGAAGGGAACGACGAGCTGGCGCAGGGAGACGTTTTGCTACGGCCCGAGGAACTGCGTGCTCTACAAGGCCGGCCCCACCCGCAAGGCGCCCGGGCGAGGCGGCGAGAGCTACGAGGAGGAGGACTGGGTTGACCAGGAGGACACGGCCCATCGGGGGCCGGAGGAGTAGATCTTCAGCAGGCATGATGACAAGTGCTGCGTCATGATGTAAAGTGATGCAATGTCCAGCACCAAGAAATCCATCCGCAAGAGCGTCAGCGTGCCTCCGACCGTGGCCAAGCGCGTCCGCTCCCTGGCCCGTGCGCAGCGGACCAGCGAGAGTCGCGTTCTCGTCGAACTCATCGAGACGGGCTTGGCCGCGAAGGACGATGAGCGCCAGCACTTCCAGGATCTCGTCGATCAACTCGCCCGGGCCAAGACCAAGGCCGAACAGAAGCGGCTGAAGGAAGAGCTGGCCCGACTGACGTTCGGTGACTGATGCCGACGATCCAGTGGACCGACCTCCCCGTCGCACTGCGTGATCATCTCTTCGAGCGCGCGCGTGAGCGCAAGGTCACCGCCGAGGATCTCTACGCCCTGAAACTCTGGCGGGAATCTCAGCCCGAGGCGCCTGACGGCGACTGGTACAAGGACTTCGGCTCGTTCAAGATCTGCGGCAGCGGCAAGTACCCCAAGACGTTCCTGCTGCGCGGTCAGGCCCCCAAGGGCAAGCGACTGTAGCTCCGCGCTCGCGCGAGGACGTGCAGCGACGTGCGCAGAAACCTGCCGATCTACGACATGGACGCTCCGCGTCCAAGTCACAACTTACGCCGGACTCAACACTTACGCCCCAGGCTCGCCGGCCTGTCAAGCCGGGCCGTAAGGAGGGTGGTCATCACCCTCCTTGAAGACACGAGCGGGTTCCCCCGCAGGCACAGGCCGAGCACAGCGAGGCCGTCCGCTGCCTGCGGGTTCGAGTCCCGTCACTCCCGCCACCTTTCGCCTCGCGGTCACTAGCCGTTTCCCGCGAGCACTCGCCGTTTGCGGGCTCGGAGTCCGACGCGACTCCGGGTAGCGGCTCGATCGATGCGCTCATCCGTCGCGCCGCAGCCATCGTGCGCGAGATCCGCTGGGCCGAGGACGGCCCCAAGCCCAACACCGCATTGAGGACGATGGTCGACGGCCTCCTGGGCAAGTCCATCCGCGGCAAGGACATGACGCTGCTGCTCCGTCAGGTGGCCGTCGACACGCCCAGCGGCGCAACGGGCATCGACCTGGCGCTGCGCCGCGGAGGCGACGACACGGGCTACCTGCTGGAGGTCAAACTGACCGACCACCGCGTGCCGTGGCCGGGCGGCGCCGGAGGCTGGATCCTGTCGGGCGACGGCATGGAACACGTATCCGCCGACTTCCTGGTGGACGCCGGCTCCTGGTGGCACGACTCGCGCTCTGGTCAGATCGAGAAGGTGCTGCTCGCGCCGGCCGACCGCGAAGTGCGCCTGCGTCGCACGCTCGTGCGCGCGAAGGACTGACGGCGTCGAGGAGCCGAAGGCGATCACGCGCGCGGGTCAGCGGCACTCCCTGCCCGTTGGATTACTGCCGTATGACCTGCGCACACCACGCTCATCCGGCCCGTAAGGAGGTGGCCGAATGCGCAAGGCGTGGATTCTCGTGGCGGCCGTCCTGTGTGCGACGCACGCGCGGACGGGAGAACCGCGCGACCCCCCGTTCGATGCCGAGAGAGCCGCCTGGGTTGTTCTTGGAGACTCGGAGGAGGCCTGGCGAAAGCTCGGCTCGCAACTCGAGCAGCGCAAGCCAGCTGAACTCGTAGCCTTGCTGGGGGCCGTACGAAAGCACGCCGCCTATGGCGCGGCGCTGCGCCACTCGCGGGTGCTCGGAATTCCCGACCAGCCGACGGTGCAAGATGCGGCGGCGATCGAAGCCGAGACCCTAGCCCTCGCAGGGCGCCTGCAGGCGCAGGACCCGTGGCGTGCTGTCGTGCGATCGTGGCTGCTGCGGCTGCATCCCAAGCAGGCGGCGACTCTGCTGCAAGGCCGGACCGTGGGGCGCGAGGGAGCGGTGGTGCGTGTCCCGGCGAAGCTGGCTCGCGGACTGACACTGCGAGCACCAGGGTCCATGGCTGTCCAACCGGAGCCCGTACCACCTCTGTGTCTGCTCTCCGGGCAGCGGGGACGTGTGGGGGTGGGCGCGCGGTTCCGCTACCTGCAGGACTACGAGGTCGAGATCCCCAATGACGGTCTCGGGTCGCCCATCCTCGCGGAACTGGGTGAAGGCGCGTCGGTCCTCGTCGGCGCGTCCCGAGGAGAGAGCGAGGACGAAGTGAGGGTCTTCGTGCACGCCCGCTGGGCAGACGTGGTGCGGCCGATCGAGCTGTATGAGACGGAACTCCTGGACAAGCCCGTCAGGATTCAACTGCCCGAACTGCGCACCCGGCAAGTCCGCAAGCAGATCGCGTGCGGGCGCGAGGCGTGGATCGTGGCGGTGGCAGGCCCCGTATCCGCGACGGACGCTGTCCGCATCGCTCTCCTCCACATACAGGTCCGCTAGGGAACGCTGAGCCCTCTGGCTCCCTGCGCCCCGCCTCGGTACCCTGCCCATGGAGGAGGTCGGCGCCATGATGAGTCCTTCGCAGGGCATGTGCACGAACTGCGGAACGCCCGCTACTCCCGACGCGTCCTTCTGCGAGTCGTGCGGTGAAGCGATCTCCGGCGCGACGCCGGTGTCAGCCCGCAAGCGCGCTGGTGGGCGCGGCACGATGCACGGCTACTCGCTCAAGCGCAAGATGCACGGCGCTTCCGGCGCCCTGCTGGCTGTGGCCATCTTCCAGACGCTCGGCCTGCTGCTCGTGTACTACCAGATGAAGGACGTGCTGGACGTGCCTGAAGTGGCGGGGCAGGCACAGCTGATCATCGCGATCGTCGCCGTGCTGGCCGTCTGCTTCTGGGGCCTATGGTGGTGGTCCAAGACCAACCCGTTCGTCGCCGGCGTCGTAGGGCTGGTCCTGTACGTGACCCTGCAGTTCGTAGCCGCACTCGTGGAGCCCAGCTCGCTCTTCAAGGGCATCATCATCAAGGTCATCATCATCGTGGTGCTCGTGAAGGCGGTCATGGCAGGCGCCGAGTACCGCCGGACGATGCGCGCGCAGGGACGCTAGCCCCTTGGACGCAGGCGAA
>JAHEIK010000449.1 GCA_024639415.1 Planctomycetota bacterium | reverse complement strand
GCATCGCGGGCCGTGACGACGCGACCGAGGGGGCTGCGCTCGCCAACCTCCAGCTGCTTCTGCTGCAGGAAGGGCGCGCCATCGAGAGCCTCGTCTACGGACGCCGGGCCGTCTCGCTGCTTGCCGGCTGCGTCGCGCGGCGCCCCTACCTGCGGGCACGCGAGCTCATGGCGCTGCTCCACGCGCGCTTCGGCGACTGGGCGCGCTTCGACGAGGAGTGCCGTGAGATCAGGGAGGCGACCGAGGTGTTGCCCGACGAGGAGCGTGAGCCGCTCGAGTACGCCCAGTACGTGATGCGCGCCGGGACCGCGCTGGACCGTGGCGACTACGACGACTCTCTTGGCTACCTCGAGAAGGTCGAGCGGCTCAATCCCGCCATGGCCACATGGGTCTGCGCCCTACGCGCCTACGCGTTCGTCTCGACGGGCCGGGCCGCGGAGGCGCGTGCACTGCTCCCGCAGCTGCGCGCGCTCGAGGAAGCGCCCTCCTGGCTGCCCATCTGGATCGAGACCATCGACGCTCGCTGCTCCGTGTCGCTGGACGAACCTGCGGACGCGGTCGCGCGTGCGTCCCTCGCCCTGCAGCGGCTCGCGGACCCCGCGTACGGGAGCCCCGGCAACCGCGCCTCCATGATCCTGCAGCTTGCGGAGTCGCTGCCGACGCATGCGCCGTTTCGTGCGCTGGCGCGCAAGGCGTTTCACGTCGCGGCCGAGGGCAATCTCGCACGCATCCTCGAGATCGAGCGCTTCACCCGCGCGCAGACCGTGTCGGTCGAGCTGTCGACCGACGAGCGCTTGATGCTGCGCGATCTGCGCTCGCGGCTGCACACGCGGCATGCGGAGCTGTACGCAGCCATTGCGGATCTCTTCGAGGAGCTTGCCGCGCGAGGTGACGAGCTGGGCGGCTGCTTGCCGCAGGACGATCCGCACATCGTGCTGTGCGCTTGGTGCAGTTGCGTCCGTCACGAGGACGGTCGCTGGATTCCGGTCGGCGGCTACCTGCCCGAGAGCCGCAAGGTGCCGCTGACGCACGGCATCTGTCCCGCGTGCCGCCGTGACCTCGCTTCGGTCGGGTAGTCCCGCGCGCCTTGGAGCCGGTCGATTTACGATGTCGCTGAGGGAGGCTCCCATGCGGCTACCCATCCTGCTCTGCGCTCTGCTCGCGACGATCACGCCCGGCTTCGCCGGCGACGAGCCGCAGCCCGTGACCGAGAGCGAAGCGCTCGCCGAGGTGCGTGCGGTACTCGAGTTGGCTCTGGCGAAGCAGCCGGGGCTGAAGGCGGATCCCGCCGACTACCGGCTGCGGCCGGCGAGCTTCTCGCGCGCGACGTACGGCAAGCCGTACACGGATCTTCCCGCCGCGAAGCGCAAGGCCGTCGACGGCTACGCGGCGGTGTTGATGGCCGCCCTGCTCCACGAGGCGGCTGACCACATGCACTTCAAGGGGAAGGTGCCGCCGCTGCGCTGCACCGGCGCGGCGGGTGGGTCCCCGCAGGTCGCCTGCAGCCTGCCGGGGAAAGAGTACCTCTACCGTGTCGCGCGCACGCCGCAGGGCGGGGTCGAGGTCGTCGACGTCGGCGCGGATGGGCTCTTCCTGGGCGAGAAGCTGAGCGCGATCTGGACCGCGGCCCTGGCGCGCAAGCCCGAAGGCACGACCGACAGCGAGGCCCTGCTGCAGTTCGTCTCGGCGCTGGTCGAGAAGACCAAGCACAAGGCGCGCCTCGCGCAGGCCAAGGACAACCTGCGCAGCCTGATCGCCATCATGCTCAGCCGGTCGATCATGCGGGGCTGGCCGCCGTACGGGGGCAAGAGCTTCGTGCTCTCCGTGGTCGCGTACGGCAGCCTCGATGTGAGCCAGGCCGAGAACCGTGCGGTGCTCTTCGGCCCCAGCGTGCCCGCGAGTGAGCGTGCGAAGGCCGCGGCCTACAAGGCGGTCACGCGGGCGACGCTCGCCGAAGGGCGCGACTGGTCGACGCAGGGCCTGACGACGCATGCCGGGCGGCGCAACGACGAAGCCAAGTACAAGGTCACGGTGGCCGACCTGAAGCGTGATGCGGTCATCCTCGCGGATCTCACCTTCGAGGACGTCGTCATCGCCGGGTACACGAGCGGCGCGGTGAAGGTGCTGACGCGCGAGGACCTCGGCCTGGGGCCGAAGGATCCCTTCACCGTGGGCGAGCAGGCCAAGAGCGAGCTGCTGAAGAAGCTCTCGCTGCGCTAAGGACGCCGGGGCCCTGCCGCCCTCCGGGGCGGCTCCAGCGGCCTCGCGGTAGCCGGCTCATTGGCCCTGGCTCCGTCTCTAGCAGCGCGTCCGCGGGATTCGGCGCTATCCTCGCCGCCCATGCCTGCCGAGAAGAACCCGCCTCCGTACCCCGCCGTCGATCCGCGTCCCAGCTACCCGGCGATCGAGCGGGCCATCCTAGAGCGCTGGCAGGCCGAGAAGACGTTCGAGCGGTCGGTCGAGCAGCGCGAGCACGGTGAGGACGGCGACAACGAGTTCGTCTTCTACGACGGTCCGCCCTTCGCCAACGGCCTGCCGCACTACGGCCACCTGCTGACCGGCTATGCCAAGGACGTCGTGCCGCGCTACCAGACGATGCGCGGCCGCCGCGTCGAACGGCGCTTCGGCTGGGACTGCCACGGTCTCCCCGCCGAGATGGGGGCCGAGAAGGAACTGGAGATCTCCGGCCGCCAGGCGATCCAGCACTACGGCATCGAGGCCTTCAACGACCACTGCCGCACGTCGGTCCTCAAGTACACCCAGGAGTGGGAGCGCTACGTCACGCGCAGCGCACGCTGGGTCGACTTCCAGGACGACTACAAGACGATGGACCTCTCCTACATGGAGAGCGTCATCTGGGCCTTCAAGCAGCTCTGGGACAAGGGCCTGCTCTACGAGGGCTACCGCGTCATGCCCTACTCCTGGGCTGCCGAGACGCCGCTGTCCAATTTCGAGACCAAGCTCGACAACAGCTACCGCCCGCGCCAGGACCCCGCCGTCACCGTGCTGATCACCCTGAAGCCGGAAGAAGGCGACCAGGGCAAGCCGCACAAGATCCTGATCTGGACGACGACCCCCTGGACGCTCCCGAGCAACCTCGCGTGCGCGGTCGGCCCCGACATCGACTACGCCGTGTTCGAGGAGGATGGCACACGCTACGTCCTCGGCGCCGGCACGGTAGCCAAGTACGCGAAGGAACTCGACGGCGCGGAGCACGTAGCCACGATCAAGGGCAGCGAGCTCGTGGGGCGCACCTACGAGCCGATGTTCCCCTACTTCGCCGAGCATCCGGACGCGTTCCGCATCCTGGGCGCCGACTTCGTCGACACCGAAGAGGGCACGGGCATCGTCCACATGGCGCCCGGCTTCGGCGAGGACGACCAGGTCATCTGCAAGGCGAACGGCATCGACGTGGTCGTACCCGTCGACGACAGCGGCTGCTTCACGAGCGACGTCCCGGAGTGGGAGGGCCTCAACGTCCTCGAGGCCAACAAGCCGATCATCAAGCACCTGAAGGATGCGGGCGTGCTCGTCAAGCACGAGACGTACGAGCACAACTACCCGCACTGCTGGCGCACCGACAAGCCCTTGATCTACAAGGCGCTGAGCTCCTGGTACGTGCGCGTCACGGACTTCCGCGACCGCATGGTCGAGCT
>JAHEIK010000079.1 GCA_024639415.1 Planctomycetota bacterium | reverse complement strand
CGAGCTCCTCACGAGCCTGCGGGCCTCCCTCGCCCTCCCCTGGCTCGCCGTCTCGCCGCAGTGGCTGGGGGCCGAAGGGCTCGTTGGGCGTGGTGACCGCAAGGTCGTCAAGGTCACCGCTCTCGCGTCGGAGCATCTCACGGAGCTACGCGACAGCGACGTCCTCGTGCTGACTCAATCCCACGTCGCGTGATAGCGGATGCCGAGATTCAGGATGCGCTGCACGAGCATCTCGTAGCTCAAGCCGTGCGCCTCGGCTGAGAGCGCCAGATCTTCGTCGCGTGACAGATCCGGGTTTGCGTTCGCCTCCAGCAGGTAGACGCGTCCGTCCTCCCGCATGCGCCAGTCCATGCGTGCGTAGCCGCTGAGCCCCAGCAGTCGGAACACACGCTTGCTCAGGTACGCGATGCGCTTCAGTTGGGCATCGGACAAGTCCCGCGCAGGACCGGACCGGATCTTGTACTTCTTCTGATACTCGAGGTTCCACTTGATGCGCTGCGTCGCGATGCGTGGTGCACCCTCGGGCAGATCGTCGAGGTTCAGCTCCCACAGCGGGAAGGTCTCGAGCCGCTGGTTGCCGAGCACGCCCAGATAGAGCTCGCGCCCCTCGATGAACTCCTCCGCGATCGCGTCGTCCCCCACCGACTCGTGGATGAAGGTCACGCGCTTCTGAAGCTGCTCGAGGTCATGGACGACCGAGGCCTGGGAGATGCCTACGGACGCATCTTCCAGGAGGGACTTGACGATGACGGGGAACGACATGCCCTTGCGCAGGCGCAGGACCTTGCGGCTGCGCGGGTAGACGGCGAAGCGCGGCGTGGGAACCCGGTGGTACGCGCAGATCTTCTTGGTGAGCGCCTTGTCGCGACTGAGCACGAGACCGCGCGGGTTGCAACCGGTGTACGGCACGCGGAGCAACTCGAGGTACGCGACGACGTTCTGGTCGAACACCACATGGCCGTGGAAGTCCTCCAGCATGTTGAAGACGACGTGCGGCCTGTGCTCCTCGACAGCCTCGCGGATGCGATTCAGGTCGTAGCTGACCTCGACGGTCTTGGGTTCGTAGCCGCGCGCTTCGAGCGCAGCGAGCACGTCGTACTCCATCTTCCACTCGGAGACCTGCGCATCGGTCATGCCTTCGAGGGTGCGCGGGGGGCGTGCTCCTCGCCCTACGAGTGCCAGAACGCGCTTCAAAGCGCTCTCCGCTGCATGGAACGCCGGGATGCCCAGCCCTCCGTGCACGCCTCGCGGCGCGAGCTCTGGTGCTCAGAGGGCAACGTGATGACCGCCGCCGTTGACGTAGCCCAGGACCTGGGCAGCCAACAGGATGGCTGCCTCCAGCTTGACATGCCTTTCGGCTCTGGAACGCCTTAGTTTCAGCTTGCGGCTGCGGGCGATCATCTCGCCGAGAAACTGGTCCACCGTGTACGGATGCGTGCCCGTCACGCGCACCACGCGCCGGCAGACCTCCTTGCCCACGCGCCGCAGGAACGCAGAGGCGGTCTCGCTCGTCTCGCTACGACCAGGCGCGAACATCTTCTCCAACTGCCTGTCGTAGAAGTCCGGCAGGTCGACGCCGTAGCGGTCCCTGCGGGTGCGGTAGTGCCTGCGCAAGGTGCGCTTCATCGAGCGCAGCGGCTCGACATGCGCTCGCGAGCGGACGGGCGGCGGACAGGCACCGAGCTCGTCCACGACGTCCTCGACGTACTGCAGCTTCTTGAGGACCGGCCATCCCTCGTAGTGCGAGCGCCAGCGCGATCCGGGCTTGAGCCAGACAGCGAACGTCTCCGCGAAGTCCTCGCAGGGATGACTCTGCGCATACCACCAGTCGAGATGCAGAACGTGGTTGCGGCTCTCGGCCTTCGGACGGTAGGTCTGCGGGTACGCTCGCGACGAGCGGCCGAACGTCTTCTGCCACGCGCGCTTCCGGCGCAAGCGATACGCCGTATCGAAAGCGTGGCCCGCCTCATGCCGCAGGATGCGCATGCACCACGCCTTCGTGCCGCCCTCCACTTGGAACATCTGCCGCCGCTCGAGCTGCATCAGGCGTGGATGTGCCAGATAGAAGGGCACGGCGATGCCCGGCACGCCGTCGGGCGAGAACCACTCGTTGCTCAGCCACGCGTGCGGCTTGAGGCGCATGCCCCGACGCGTCATCTCATGGTGCAGCTTCTCGACCAGGGGCTCGATCCACGTGCCTCGCAGCGTCACGCCCAGATCGCACATGCGGAGATCGAGGATCTCCTCATCGGTCCAGCGTGCCCACTCCGGCTCGCTGCGCCCCGTGCGGCGGCGTCTGGTCTTCTGGGTACGCGCGGTCGCCACGATGCTTGTGTGCCCTCCGGCTGCTCACCACGCCGACCTGATCGAGGGGCGCGCCTCGCGAATGTAGCGGTGCTGCGGCGTGAGTGCAACGAAGCGCAGCGTCACGATCAGCGATGCAGGACGCCGTACTTCCAGATGCACCACACGGCCTTGCAGCCGTCCTTCCACCCGATCTTCTTGCCCTCGTCGTACGTGCGCCCGCGATAGGAGACGGGGACTTCGTAGACGCGCGCGCCCGAGCGTGCGAGCTTCGCCGTCAGCTCGGGCTCGATGCCGAAGCGTTCCTGACACAGGTCGAGGGACTGCAGGACTTCCCGACGGACGGCCTTGTAGCAGGTCTCCATGTCCGTCAGGTTGAGGTCGGTGGCCAGATTGCTCAGGAAGGTGAGCAAGCCGTTGCCCAGGCGGTGCTTGTAGTAGAGGACCCGGCTGGGACCCGCCAGGAAGCGGCTGCCGTACACGGCATCGGCCACGCCCGCGCGAATCGGGGCCAGCAGGACCGGATACTCTGCAGGGTCGTACTCGAGATCGGCATCCTGGACGACGACGACCTCGCCGCGCGCCTCGGCGAAACCCGTGCGCACGGCAGCGCCCTTGCCCCGGTTGACGGGATGCATGATCACCCGGATGCGCTCGTCGCTCACCTCGTTCAAGGCGTCGCGCGTGCCGTCCACGGAGCCATCGTCCACGACGACGATCTCCAGCACCTCCGGCGAGGCCAGCACCTTCTGGAGGATCTCGTGGATGGTGGCGATCTCGTTGAAGACCGGCATCACCACGCTGAGGATGGGTCCGTCACTCACGGTCATGCCGCAACTCTACGGGCGACGGGCACGGAGTACGACGTAGGGTCCGACCTCACGCACGACCTCCTGGTGGTAGATCCCCGCCCCATCGAAGGTGTGCACGCCGGCCTCGCGCCCCGCCTCCGCCAATACGGCGACGCTCCGCCCGGACTCGAACGACGCCGCCGGGAACACCATCAGGCGCCGGCGAGCGATGGCGTCTCCCTCGGCGGCACGCTCGGTCCAGGTCCAGCGGTCCGGATGGAGGTCCGCCAGGGAGGCTTGTTCCTCCGGCCGTCCGGCCCCCACCGCCAGCACGATCCAGCCGTTCTCGCCCGCGGCCTCGGCGGCCGTCTGCATGGCCTCTCGCAACAGGTGCAGCCGCCCGGCCTCTGCCGGTTCATCCGGCAGCAGCGCCGCCTGCAGGCCGCCCGAGACGAGCCACATCGACACGAGCAAGGCCCCACCGACGGCAGCAGGCGCCAGCCGGCGGCGCCAGGGCTCCGCCCAGCCCGCCATGCCCTCGATCCCCGCCACGAGCACCAGTGGCAGCAGCACGACCGCTGGCATGGGCCCGGCTGCAAGCAGCGCCACGGTGACGAGCAGGGAGCCCGTGAGCCACGCGTGGGCGACGGCCCCCCCGCGGATCAGTGCACTGAAGCCGCGCGGCAGCGCGGGAAGCAGGATGCCAAGCGTGGCACCGGCGACCCACGCGAGGAGCGAACCGAGCGCCGGTCGACTGCCGCCACTCCACGTGAACCACGTCAGGGGCGCGGTGACGATCAGCGCCGCCCCGATCATGAGCAGGCCGGTCTGCAGGCGCGGCGAGGTCTCCCTGCGCGCATACAGCCATAGCAACGGCAGAACGAGAAGCAGCCCTGCCGGATCGGCCACCGCGAGCAGCAGGGTGCAGCATCCACCGAGGCGCACCTGCGGCGCTCGTCGACTGCCGAGACCGGCCAGGGCAGCCAGCAGCAGCGCCGAGGCCAGGGCTCCGCTCCCGGGGGCAATGCCCCCCGCACCAGCCAAGGCCAATGGGTGCAGTGCCATGAGCATGCCGGCCATGGACGAGCGTTCCTTGGAGAGCCCGAGCGCGGCGGCCAGCAGCACGAGCAGGGGCGCGAGCGCCGCCGTGAAGAGTGCGTCGAGCAGGCGCAGCGCCGCCGTCGGGGAGATGCCGACTGTACCGGACGCGGCGATGAGCGCAGGCAGCAGGGGCGCGCTACCCGGTGCGAGGAAGCTGCCCTCGACCGCCTTGCCGGCGAGCAGGGCTCCATCGCCTTCCAGCGGCAGCCCGAGCGTCGGCGTCCGGACGCAGAACGCGACCAGGAACAGGACGGGCAGCAGGTAGCGGAAGCGGATGTGTGACACGTGAGGGCAGTCCTTCCCTCACAGGTCGGCTCCCGCCCCGGGCGGGTTCACCTCAGCACCATTTCCCCGGGCGCCCGAATCGCCGCCTCGTCCCACGTCCCCGAAAGCCGATTCCCGAGCCCCGACTCCCGTCCCCCGATTTCCGCAGTCCGAGCCCGGGGAGACCGAAGCGAGCCGGAGGCACGGCGAGCCATCTCGCCGAGGCGTGCTTCCTGCACGTTGAGGCGGGATTGCGAGCCGGGCCCCGGCGCCGCGAGAGGATCGCCGGGCATACACGCGCCCTATGGACCCGAGCCGGGGGAGGCCGAAGCGGGCTGGAGCTACGACGAGGCGGCGCAGTGGAGGCGTGCTTCCTGCACGTTGAGCATGCGGCGCCGAGTTGGAGCCCAGCTACGCGATGGCATCGCCCGGCGTACGTATGGCTACAACCTCGGGGCGCCCTTGAGTTCCTTGCCGAGGTTCTTCTTGTACCAAAGCAAGGACTTGGCCAGGCCCTCGGCGATCGTCACGCGCGGGCGGTAGCCGAGCACTTCCTGCGCCTTGAGGATGTCCGCGAGGCTGTGGCGCACGTCGGAGGGGCGGGCCTCCTTGGTGTCGGCGAGGATCTCCTTCTCGAGCAGCTGCGTGAAGCCGCTGAGGAGACCGCCGACGCTCATGCGGCTGCCGGAGGCGATGTTGAACACTTCGCCCTCGGCCTTGGGTGCGGTGCAGGCGAGCCGGAACGCCTCTACGACGTCGCTGATGTAGACGAAGTCGCGCGACTGCTTGCCATCGCCGAAGATCTCAGCCTTCTCGCCCTTGAGGATGGCGGCGCAGAAGCGGCTGATCACGCTGGACGACGGGCCGACGTGACTCTGGCGCGGACCGTAGACGTTGAAGAGGCGCAGGCAGACGGTCTCGAGCCGGTACGTCGCGTAGAAGACGCGCGAGAGCTCCTCGCCGATGAGCATTGCGGCACCGTACGGGTTGTAGGGAGAGGCGAGCATCGTCTCTTCCTTGGGCAGCACGGGGCTCTCGCCGTAGACCGCACACGAGGAGGCGTAGATGAAGCGCTTGACCTTCAGGTCGCGCGCCGCCGTCAGGGCATTCAGCGTGCCCTCGAAGCCGACCTTCAGCGTCGCATCAGGGTTCTTGACGGAGCCCTCGACGCCGGCGCGGCCGGCCAGATGCAGCAGGTAGTCACAGCCGCGAGCCGCCTTGCGCATCAGCTTCTCGTCGCAGACGTCGCCCTCGACGACACGCACCTCGGTCTGCTTGTAGTCCTGGACGTTCTTCTTCGAGCCGGTCGAGAAGTCGTCGTAGACGATGACCTTGTCACCGTTGGCCACGAGGGATTCGACGATGTTGGAGCCGAGGAAACCGGCCCCTCCCGTCACGAGGTACTTCGCCATGCGTGCTCCGCAGCAGGGGCCTCTCCGCCACGCAACGAGCGTGGTCCGGGCGTAGGCTCCCCAGGGTGCGAGAAGGTAGACCAGAGACCCCGAAAACCCCAGTCAAATCGCGTCAGGAGAGACATCCGCCGCCCGCAGAAGCTTATTGTCAGGGGCTGGGAGACGCTGCGGGCGCTGGAATCCACGGCACCAATCGTCCACGATCCGCTCCGCCGCATGGCCGTCCCAGGCGCGCGGTCGCCGCCCGGCGGGCGCCGGCAGGTCGAACACGCGAGCGAAGGCCCGGTAGAGCCGCCGGGGGTCCGTCCCCGCGACCAGTGTGCGACCGTGCGTGAGCACGAGTTCGTGCTCGGTCTTGCGTCGCGCCACGACGCACGGCAGCCCGAGCAACGCGGCCTCCACCTGGAGCCCGCCGGAATCCGTGATGACTGCCATGCTGGCCCGGACAAGCCCGAGGAAGTCGAGATAGGGACGCGGCGGCCCGACGCGGACCCGGGCACGTCTCAGATCCTGGAGCAGGCCGAGCGCCGCGAGTCGCTTGCGCGTGCGGGGATGCACGGGGAACACCACAGGGATGTGACTTGCGATCCGGGTGAGAGACCTGGCGTAGGCGGAGAGGCGCCTCGGGTCGTCGACGTTCGCCTGTCGGTGCAAGGTCGCTACGACGTAGCCGCCCCACGTCCACTTGGCCGCCCAGCGCTCGGCAGCGGCTTCGATGCGTGGCCAGAGAGCCCAGAGGGCGTCCGCCATCACGTTGCCTGACTTGCGCATCCGCGCGCGGGCGAACCCCTCGCGGTCCAGGTTCGCCTGCGCCTGCGGCTCGCTCAGGTAGAGCCGATCGCTGATCGAATCCACCACGACACGGTTGCGCTCCTCGGGCATGCCCCGCTCGTACGAACGCAGCCCGGCTTCGACGTGCGCCAGGGGCAGATCCAGCCGCCAAGCAGCGAGCGCACCCGCCAGCGTGGAGTCCACGTCCCCCACTACGACGACGAGGGACGGCCCGCGCGCCTCGAACTCCCGCCTCAGCGCCTGCGCCAGGCGCTCGATGCGTCGCGTACGGGGCGCCCGCAGGCGAACGCACGGCTCCGGCAGGCACAGATCCTCGGTCATACCCGCCGAGAGGGCACGCGCGGTGTGCTGTCCCGTGTCGATCCACTGCAGCTCGCGTCCACGCGCTGCTGCGGCACGCACGAGAGGCGCCAACTTGACGTAGTTGGGTCGCGTCCCTGCAACCGCGATCCACGGTCCGCGCCCACGGCCGCGCCGCGGCCCCGCACCTCGTCGCCGCGCGGCAGCCATCAGCTCGCGGGGGTCGGCGCCCCGAGCTTCTCGCGGAACCAGGCGATCGTGCGCTCGAGACCGTCGCGCAGTTTCACCTCCGGCTGCCAGCCGAGCGCGCGCGCCTTGTCGATGACGGGCTCGCGCCGCTGAGGATCATCTTCCATGGCCTCTTGGTAGATGAGCTCGCTCTTGCTGCCGCTGATGTCGAGGATCAGCTGGGCGAACTCGAGAATCGTGATCTCGCCGGGTGCGCCGACGTTCACGGGCGAACCGTCGCCGCCGTCGAGCAGCGCCATGATCCCGCGCACGGTATCGCTCACGTAGCAGAACGAGCGCGTCTGGTTGCCGTCGCCGAAGATCCGCAGCGGCTCACCGCGCAGGGCCGCACCGACGAACGCGGGCAGGGCCCGGCCGTCCTCGATGTCCATGCGCGGGCCGTAGGTGTTGAAGATGCGCACGATCTGCGTCTGGAGACCGTGGACGTTGCGGTACGCCATGGTCATCGCCTCGGCGTAGCGCTTGGCCTCGTCGTACACGCCGCGCGGGCCGACCGTGTTCACGTTGCCCCAGTACGACTCCGGCTGCGGCGTCATCGCCGGATCGCCGTAGACCTCACTGGTGCTGGCCATGAGGAACTTCGCCCCCTTGGCCCGAGCCACCCCCAGTGCGTTGTGCGTGCCCATGGCGCCCACCTTCAACGTCTGGATCGGGTAGCGCAGGTAGCCCAGCGGCGAGGCGGGACTGGCGAAGTGCAGGACGGCGTCCACGTCCCCCGTGATCCCGAAGCCGTCCGAGACGTCGCGGTTCATGAAGACGAAGTCGTCGCGGCCGGCGAGGTGCGTGATGTTGTCCACGCTGCCGGTGATGAGGTTGTCCACGGCCGTCACACGGTCGCCGCGCGCCAGGAACGCGTCGGCCAGATGCGAGCCGATGAAGCCCGCGCCGCCCGTGATGACGATGTGCCTTGAAGCGGTGTTCGTGGCGTCGCCCTGACCCATGGGCCCTCCTAGGCCGACAGCATCTCGTCGAGGAAGCTGGTGGTGTACTCGCCGCGCACGAAGTACGCGTTGCGCAGGATGCGGCGGTGCAGCGAGATGTTGGTCTTGACACCCTCGATGACGTACTCGTCCAGCGCCCGGCGCATGCGGACGATGGCCTCTTCACGCGTATCGGCCCAGACGAGCAGCTTGCCGATCATGCTGTCGTAGTTCGGAGGGATGCGATAGCCGGCGCAGACGTGGGAGTCGACCCGCACGCCGGGCCCGCCCGGCACGATGCACTTCGTCACCGTGCCGGGAGACGGCGCGAAGTTGTTGTCGGGATCTTCCGCATTGATGCGGCACTCGATCGCGTGGCCCTTGGGCCGTACCTGGGTCTGCTTGTGGCTGAGGGTGGCACCCCCGGCGATCTTGATCTGCTCCTTGATGAGGTCGACGCCGCAGATGAGCTCCGTGACCGGATGCTCGACCTGGATGCGGGCGTTCAACTCCATGAAGTAGAACTTCTTGCCGTCGTACAGGAACTCGACCGTGCCGGCGCCGTGGTAGCCCACCGACTTGCAGAGCTTGACGGCGGCCCGGCCCATCTTCGCAGCATCGGCGCTCGAGACGGCGGGGCTGGGGCCCTCTTCGATCACCTTCTGGTGGCGGCGCTGTACCGAGCAGTCGCGCTCGCCCAGGTAGATGCAGTCGCCCTTGCGGTCGGCCAGGATCTGGATCTCCACGTGCCGCGGGTCCTCCAGGTACTTCTCGATGTAGACGGAGGGGTCCCCGAAGGCGATCTCGGCCTCTGCACGAGCCGTCTGGATGTTCGCTTGGAGCGAGATGTCGTTGTGCGCGATGCGCATGCCGCGGCCACCGCCTCCGCTGACGGCCTTGATGAGCACCGGGTAGCCCGCCTTGCGGGCCACCTCGAGCGCCTCGGCTTCCGACTCCACCGGACCGTCGCTGCCTTCGACGACGGGGATACCCGCGGCTTTCGCCGAGATCTTCGCCTCGGCCTTGTCTCCGACCTTGCGGATCGTCTCCTCGTCGGGTCCCACGAACTCGATGTTGTTCGCGCGGCAGACCTCGGCGAAGTGCGCGTTCTCAGCCAGGAAGCCGTAGCCGGGATGCACGGCGTCGACGTTCGCGATCTCGGCGGCCGAGATGATCGTCGGGATCGAGAGGTAGCTCTGCGCGCTCGGAGCCGGTCCGATGCAGATCGCCTCATCGGCGAGTTCGAGGTACGGGGCTCCCGCGTCGCCCTGCGAGTAGACCACCACGCTCTCGATGTCGAGTTCGTTGCAGGCGCGGATGATCCGCAGCGCGATCTCGCCCCGGTTCGCGATGAGCAATCGACTGATCATGGGTCGCCGGCCTTCGTCGCGCGCTGTACGGCGTCAGACCCGCACGCGGAAGAGCGGCTGGTCGAACTCGACCGGGTGCCCGTCTTCCGCGAGGATCTCGACGATCTCGCCGTCCAGCTCCGCCTTGATCTCGTTGTTGACCTTCATGGCCTCGACGATGCAGACGATCGTCTCGTCATCGACGTTGGCCCCGATCTCCACGTACGCGTCGGAATCGGGGCTGGGCCGCCGATAGAAGGTGCCGACCATCGGCGACCGGATCTCCTTCAGCGAGGGATCCGGTGCCGCTTCCGCCTCAGCCGCATCGGGCTGCGGCATGGTGACGGGCATCTGGCCGGCCATGGGCATCGCCACACCACCACCAGCCATGCCCATACCGCTCATGTGCACAAGCGGCGGTGTGGTTCCAGGCGGCTCCGCCTTGCGCAGGTGGAGGCGCTCACCCTCGCGCTCGATTTCCAGCTCGATGAGACCGTTGTCATTCATCAGCTGGACGAGCTTCTTGAGCTCGCGTTGGTCCATGCGCCTCCTCGCGGATCGATCCGCGCTCATCGACTGGGGCTCCCTAGCCCGAAAGAAGGTACAGGCAGCCTCGCGCCTTGCGCCAGACTTCGCACAAGTGTTGGGCAAACAACGTCTTACGCGCCCCTCAGGGACGCGCCGCCGCCCCCACTCCGAGCACACTTTCGGCAATCTGGACCGCGTTGAGCGCTGCGCCCTTGCGGAGCTGGTCGCCCGTGAGCCACAGGTCCACGGCCTTGGGATTGCCGGGATCGCGCCGGATCCGACCGACCAGCACGTCGTCGCCGTCCTGCGCGTCCGCCGGCGTCGGGAACGAGAGGGCGGCCGGGTCGTCCACCACGCGCACGCCGGGCGCCTCGGCCAGCCAGGCACGGACCTCGTCGGGGCTCACCTCGCGCTCGAACTCGATGTTCACAGCTTCGCTGTGGGCCCGCAGGACAGGCACGCGGACGCAGGTCGCGCTGATGGCCAAGTCAGGGCGTTCAAGGATCCGCCGCGTCTCCTTGACCATCTTCCACTCCTCGGTGGTGATGTCGTCCTCGGCGAAGGCCTGGACGAAGGGGATCACGTTGGCGTGGATCGGCGCGGGGTAGACCTCGGCCTGCAGCGGGCGACCCTCGCGGGCCGCCTCGGCCTGCTGGGTCAGCTCGGCTACGGCAGCGGCACCCGAACCGGAGACCGCCTGGTAGGTGGAGACCACGATCCTGCGGATGCGCGCCTGGGCCTCGAGAGGTGCCAGCACGACCACGAGAATGATCGTCGAGCAGTTCGGGTTGGCGATCAGGCCCTTGTGGGCACGGCCGGCCGCGGCGTTGACCTCGGGCACCACGAGCGGAACGTCAGGGTCCATGCGGAACGCGGAGCTGTTGTCCACGACGAGGGCACCCTCCGCAGCGGCACGCCGCGCGTGGGCCTGCTGGTCCGATCCGGCCGAGAAGAATGCTACGTCGACACCCTCGAAGGAGGCGGTCGCGAGATCCTCGACGACGTGCTCCTGTCCGCCGAACTCGATGGGCTTGCCCGCGGAGCGAGCCGACGCAAGCAGGCGCAGCTCCGCGATCGGGAACGCACGCTGCTCGAGCACGCGCAGGAACTCCTGACCGACGACGCCGGTCGCTCCGGCAATGGCAACGCGGTAGCTCATGCCTCCGGCTCCCCCTCCTGGGCGGCGGCGCCGCGCTCCCACGTACCCGAGCGGCCGCCTGTCTTGGACAGCAGCCGCACAGACTCGATGCAGGCCGAGCGGTCCGCCCCCTTGATCATGTCGTAGAGCGCCAGCGCGGCGGCGCTCACGGCGCAGAGCGCTTCCATTTCGATCCCGGTCCGGTCGTAGGCGATCGCCTCGACCTCGATGCGCACGGCGTCCTCGCCCTCGGGCTCGAGGCTCACGCGCACCTTGTCCAGCCGCACCGGATGGCAGAGCGGGATGAGATCCGCCGCCCGCTTGGCCCCTTGGATGCCCGCGATGCGGGCTACCGCCAGCGCGTCCCCCTTCTGCACCTGCCCCGTGGTGATCAGCCCCAGCGTCGCCGCCTGCATCCGGACCAGCCCCTCCGCCACGGCGCGGCGCGTCGTGGCGGGCTTGGCGGAGACGTCGACCATGTGGGCACGGCCCTGCTCGTCGAGATGTGTCAGGCGCTCTGTGGGCGAATCGTTGGACATCCCCTCATCGTACGCGGCGGTCCGATCAAACTGGGAGGGATGCGCGAGCACGGGGCCCGGGGGACAAGCCGGGCCCGGCGGCCCGGGCCTGCGGCAGATCGCGTCCACG
>JAHEIK010000078.1 GCA_024639415.1 Planctomycetota bacterium | reverse complement strand
GGCCGCGAAGATCCGTCGCACGGCAATCAGCGAGTGCTGGGTGTGCTGTGCCGGGGACCAGTGCGAGACGGCGGGCACGGTCGCGTAGAGCCGGTCCTCGGGCCATGCCAGACCCTCGCCCAGCCGGTGCAGGGCTGCCAGCAGGGCGCGGGTGTCGCTCTCGAGGCTCATGTGGGCGCCATCTTACGAACGCCACGGGCAACCCGGGAGGGGGGGAATCCGCGCCGCAGTCGTACAATGCAGGCGCTCCGGGAGAGGTGATCGGGAGAGATCCATGCCGCGCGTGCTCATCCTGGCCTTGGCCGTCCTGAGTCTGTTCTGGCTGCCCGCCTGCGGTGGGAGCGGTTGCTGCGATGGGGCGATCGGTCCGGGGGATCCTCCGATCGAGCAGGCGCCGACGTTCCTGCTCGAGGACGTGAACGCGAGCTCGGCGACGTTCACGCAACTCGTGTCCCCGCGGGCCTTCCTCGGGGGCATCTCCGCCTGGTACTTCGGGCAGGCCACCTGACACACCTGCAGCGACCAGTTTGGTCGCCTCAACGAGATGCAGATCGAGCTCGACGGGGAGTCGCACGCCCTGCCCATCGAGATCCTCGGCGTGAACCTGACGGGACTCGAGAGCGGCAACGCTGCCTTCTGCACGGGGCGCGACATCCCCTGGCTGCAGGACGTAGCCGCTGTCGACGCGTGGACGGCCTGGGGCGTGACGCTGCGTGACATCGTCATCCTCGATGCAGAGAACCGCGTCATTCAGGTCTTCAACGCGACCGCCAACAACCTGATGGTCCAAGCGAACTACGACGCACTGAAGGCGTTGCTTGTCGCGGCGGCCAATCCCGCACCGTAGGTCTATCCTTCCGGGTGCGCGGACCGGACACGCCGCGCGACCCATCACCTCTCGCTCGAGGAGTCCAGACGTGTCGAAGCGCGCACCGGCCGAGCATCCCATTCACGACCTCATTGCCGAACGTTGGAGTCCGGTCGTGTTCTCCGACGCGTCCCTGGCTCCGAAGGAGATCCGTACGCTGTTCGAGGCCGCGCGCTGGGCGCCGTCGGCGTTCAACGAGCAGCCGTGGCGCTACATCGTCGGCGTGAAGGGCGACGACGGGACATGGCTTCGGTTGCTCGACTGCCTCGCGGAGGCCAATCAGACGTGGGCGCAGCATGCGCCGGTCCTGACCCTCGGTGTCGCAGCCACGCACTTCGCGCACAACGAGAAAGAGAACCGCCACGCCTTCTACGACCTCGGGCAGGCGTCCGCAAACCTGTCGCTGCAAGCCACGGCGATGGGCCTGTACCTGCATCAGATGGCCGGCTTCTCGGGTGAGCGAGCGCGTGAGCTGTTCGCCCTTCCCGCCGGTCACGAGCCCGTCGTCTGCATGGCCGTCGGGCGCCTGGGCGACCCCGCAGCCGCTGACGCGACTCTGGCGCGGCGGGACCTGGCTCCCCGTGCGCGCAACGGCATCGACGAGTTCGTGTGCGGCAGCACATGGGCTGCGTTCCCCGACGCCTTGCGGGACTAGCGTGGTGCGCTAGTTCTTCTTTGGCATGGGGACGCGCTGCGAGCTGGGCTGGGGGCGATCCGGCCACTTCGTCGTCCTCGAGTGGAAGACCACGACACGTCCTCCTCATCGCCCTTCCGCTCCCCAGCCAGCCCGCCGTCTTCGTGCGGTGGCGTCTCACTCTGCCCCTTGAGAGCCGCACGGGATCGCGGGGGGGCATGCATGCAACCTGTGACCCGCGGCACGACTCCCGATCATCCGGAGCGGATAGCCCGTGCTGCTTCGCGGGCACGCCGTGACCTGCACGACCATCTCGGGTAGCTGGGCGCGAGAACCCTGCGTGCTGAGTTGGCCCGGGAACACGGGGGCGAGCACGTTGTGGACGCCCTAGTCCGTCGCGTACAGGAACCCACCGCGGCGTACGAGGGTGTGTAGCCTGGGCCAGAGGCTCCTGGCCCGCTTCAGACCCGCGCCTTCGCCAAGATTACGGCTTGCAGCTGCCTTGCAGTGCCTTGGCTTCAGCGCCGACGTCGAGGCCCTTGAACTCGCGGGCGATCTTGGACGCCGCCTTCGCTGCCCCCTTGAGGTCGCCGCCGTCCTTCAATGTCTGCGCCTCTTCGAGCAGCGTCCGCCCGATCTGCTCCAGTTCGCTGCGCAAGCTCGTCGAGACCGGACGCAACCCCGCCTTCTCTTCTGCGCCGGCAGCCTTCACGACGTTCTTGACGGCCGCTGCGTACTTCTTCTTGTCAACGTCGGCGCGTGCCTTGCCCAGCAGGTCGTCCACTTTGTCGCCCGCCTTGAACGCCTTGGCGTTCTTCGCCACGTACGCCGCGAACCACGTTGCGGCGAGATCGGGACGGCTCTTGTGCCCCATGGCGGGCACCTGCTCCTCCTTGATGTTCTCGTAGCCTGCGTCCTTGAGTGCCTTGAGCGCTTGGTAGGCCTGCCCCGTGCCGTGCGGGTCGCCGATGATCAGCACGTGGTCCTTCTCGCCCCAGAAGACGTAGATCTGGAGGTGGCCCTTGCCTGCTTCCAGGACCTTGTCGTCGTGGGGCATGTGCTGCGGCGCCCAGTTGCCGCCGCGCGTGCAGATGTGGGTGAACACGTCGGGGTGACGCAGGCCCGAGTGGTAGCTCGGGTTGCCGCCGCCCGAGAAGCCGGTCACCATCACGGCGCGCCGATTGACGCGGAACTGCGCGCACACGGTGGCGTAGATCTCGAGCAGGACCTCGTCGTCCTCCTGGCTGGCGGGCAGCGTGCTCTTCTTCGCGCGGTTGTGCGTGGCCGTGACCATGTCCGGGCACGCGACGATGAAGCCGTGCTTGCTCGCGAGGCCTTGCCACGCGCGCATCTCGCCGGCGCCGCTGCCGCCTCGCCCGTGACTCGAGATCACGAGGGGCCAGGACTTCTTCTTCGAGTACTTCGACGGAACGATCAGCGTCCAAGCGCGGTCGTGCTTGGCCGTGGTGAGCTTGTGGACCTTGCCCGGCTTGAGCGGGGCGTCCTTTGCCAGGGCCGCGGGTGCGGCTAGCACCAGCAGGCACGAGAGGAGGATCGTTCGCATGGCTGTCTCCCTCCGAAGAGGGCATGCTACCGCTCCGGGGCCGCCGGCGCGTCGGCGCTCCACGGAGCGCGCACCCTGCCCAATCTCGAGTCGCCCCTTGACGCCAACTCCCCTGGTGTTAGTGTGTTGTTTGCAGGCGGGCAGCCCGAACGCCTACCCCGCGCCTCCTTCCCTCGGGCCATCCACTGCGTTCCTGTCCATGTCACCTCTCTCCTCCAATCGCCATGCTTCGCTTCCTGGGTTGCTCCCTGCGCCCCGGAGCCGCGCCCCGATTCCCCACCTGCCCATCCCCGAAGGGCGCCGGGTGATGAAGGGGCGCGGCTCCACCTTCGATCCCACCAATCGCTTCGCGGACCGCGCCCTCGAGGTCTCGCCGGAGGCGCTTGACGCGTGGGTCGGGGACGCGTGGGCCTCGTGCGGAGAGCGGGACGTACGGTCCGGGAGGGGGCGGGCGGACGCAGCGTCCAGCGCGCTGCGCACGACGTACTTGCCCGATGCCTCGCGCGGCATCCTGGCCCGCAACGACAGCCCAGACGCTCATTCCGAAGAGCATTCCGAAGAGCATTCCGAAGAGCGTTCCGAAGAGCATTCCGAAGAGCCAGGCCATTTCAAAGAGCCAGGCCGTCCGTTTGGCGTCTCCCTCAATCCGTACCGCGGCTGCGAGCATGGCTGTGTCTATTGCTACGCGCGGCCCACCCATGAGTTTCTCGGGCGATCACTCTTCGAGGGCGCGTCCGGTCTCGACTTCGAGAGCCGCATCATGGTGAAGACCGAGGCGCCGGCCCTGCTGCGCGCCGAGCTTGCGCGCAAGCGCTGGCGCCCGCAGGTCGTGGCCATGAGCGGGGTGACCGACCCCTACCAACCGGTCGAACGGCGACTCGGTCTGACCCGTCGCGTGCTCCAGGTGTTCGCGGAGTTTCGCAATCCCGTGTCGCTCGTGACCAAGAGCGCGCTCGTCACGCGTGACCTCGATGTGCTCGCCGACCTCGCGCGGGACGGCTGCGTGAGCGTTGCCGTCTCGATCACCACGCTCAATGCGCAACTCGCACGGGTGTTGGAGCCACGGGCGGTGGGACCTGCCCACCGCCTGCATGCCGTGCACGCGCTGGCCGAAGCGGGCATTCCCGTGGGCGTCATGGTCGCTCCGGTGATTCCCGCTCTCACCGATGAGGAGACCCCGGCGATCCTCGACGCAGCGGCCACGGCCGGCGCGAGCTTCGCCAGTCACGTCGTGTTGCGACTGCCGCATGCTGTGGAGGACCTGTTCGGCGCCTGGCTCGACACGCACATGCCTGAGCGCAAGGAGAAGGTCCTCTCCCGCCTGCGCTCGCTGCGTGGAGGCGAGTTGGATGACGCACGCTCCGGCCGCCGCATGCGCGCCGAGGGTCCCTACGCCCGGCAGATCGCCGACCTCTTCCATCTGGCGCGGCACAGGGCGGGTCTCGCCGAGTGCGCGCCGGAGCTCTCGACCAAGGCCTTCCGCTGCCCGGCCGTGCATCGCGACGGGGGGCAGTTGAGCTTGTTCGCCTAGGCGCAAGCACGTGCCCGGGAAGATCGGCGCGTCCTAGACCAGATGCGCGAGGGCCACGGCGATCACGCCCGAGGCCATGCCCGAGACCAGGTTGACGGCGTCGTTGTCGAGCCAGCGCCAGCCGCTCACCCGCTCGGTTGCGACGCACCCTCGCCAGGAGACCTCCGTCACCTCACCGGTCGCATCGTCGCGACCGCGGAACTGCAGCCAGCCTCCGAGGATGCTGTCGAGCAACGAACCGGCCACACCCGCCGCGCAGAGGAGTCCGGCGCCGTACAGCGGCAGGTCGGTCAGAAGCAGGAACGCGCCCGGGGCGAGCGCCGCGCCACCCAGGGTCGCGAGCAGGCCGGCGCCGGTGACGCCTCCGCTCTCGCCGGACCGAATCGGGCCGCGTCCCGCGAGACGGAAGGGCGCACCGCCGTAGCGGATGCCGATCTCGGTCGCGCAGGTGTCGGCGCCCAGGCACGCGAGCGCTCCCAGGAAGAACGGGCCGCCGAGATCGGGGCGGCCGGAGATCGCCAGGAGGCAGCCCGCGAAGGCCGGCACGCCGTTGCACAGAACCTGCCGCAGGTCGCGCGCCTTCGAGCGCTCTGCCCCGGGCAACTTGCCGAGAAGCGTGGCGACCAGGAAGGGTGCGACGAGCGACCACAGCCCCGGCCCGTGGAAGATCAGGAAGGCCAGGAGTCCCAGCGCCCATGCTGCGCCCGCGCCGCGTGCGCCGAGCCAGCGCAGGCGGATCGCCACGAGGGAGAATACGAATAGGCCTGCACCGGCGACGAGGACCTCCAGGGCGCCCGGCAAGACGACGCCCGCCGGAGCTAGCAGCAGGCCGTCAGGGATCGGAAGCGTCGCCACGTCGGGAGCATCGTACTCCTCGGCGCCCCGAATCCAGGGGGTGCGCTCTCGTGTGAGTCCCGGCAGGCCGGTTGCGATGAAGAGCGCGCCAAGCATGCAGGTGAGAGCGACCCAGCCGAACGCGCGCCTCGCGCCGCGCCCGCGCAGCACGCCACAGAGGGCTGCAGCGTACAGCGCCCACCACGCAGCGGCAGGGCGCGCGACCTCGTGTGCATCCAGGTGAGCGCTGCGCGCCAGTGCGAGCGTCGTACGGAGCAGGTCGGCTGCTGTCTCGAACAGCCAGCCTGCGGCAGCGGCCGGCGGCGCCAGCGGCTCACACACCAGTCGCAGGAAGCCGGAGCCCAGGAGCACGGCCGTGAGTGGCAGCGCGGGCAGCGAGAGCAGCGGTCCCGCGGGGCAGAGGCGGCCGATGTGCTCCGCCACGAACGGTGCGGTACCGATCCAGGCGGCCGTGGAGATTGCGAGCGCGCTGCGCAGCGGGGCGCGGCGCGGCGGCAGCAGGCCTGCGATCACCGGTCGCGGGGCCACGAGCAGGGCGCGCAGTCGCCGCGCGAGGAGGAAGATCGCCGTCACGGCGGCGAAGGACAACTGGAACGACACGTCGCCTACGGCGCTGGGGCGGGCCATCAAGACGAGGAGCACCACGATCACGAGCAGTGCGGCGCCGCGCGGCCGCCGCCCGGCGAGGCGCGCAATGAACCACACGGCCGCACCCGTCCCCGCCCGCACGGCGCTCGGCTGCGACCCTGCAAACGGAACGTAGAAGATCACCGCCAGCAGGCCGACGCTCCATAGGAGTCGCGCGCCGCAGCCCAGCACCCGCAGCAGAAACAGCAGGCCGCCCAGGAGCAACCCGACGTGCAGACCGGACACGGCCAGCAGATGTGCTTGCCCCGTACGTCGAAACAGCCGGCGGTCCTCCGGATCGAGGCGCCCCCGATCGCCCAGGAGCAGCGCCCGCGCGAGGCCGTCGTCGCGCGCGTCGAAGGCGCGCGACAAGGTCCACGCGGCCTCGTGCCGCAGTCTGGCGATGGCCGCACCCGGGCCGGTCGCAGGTGCGAGGATCTCGAGCGCCCTCCGGTCGTGCACCGTGCCGAGCAGGCGCCCGCGTCGTAGCGAGATGCGCGCGAGGCAGCGGACGCGCGTGCCGGGTGTGAGTTGCTCGGCGCGCCACGGGGCGAACCCGCGGGACTGCACGACGAGAGGCAGTCGCACGGTGTGTGCGAGCGGCCGCACGGGCTGCCCCAGGGCCTCGACGCGCAGCACGAGGCGCTGGCTGCGCTCGCCCGTCGGATCGACGTGGGTCAGGCGACCTTCGAGCACGTGGACGGCAGGCAGGGCGGTGGCGCAGAAGGCGGGTGGGCGGGTGGTCTCCGGAGCCGTGCCGCGGCCGAGAAGCAGCCCGAGCAGCAGTGCGAAGAGCGGCGCCCGTAGCCGAGCCTCGTGTGCGGCGAGGATCAGCGCCACCGGAGCCACGCAGGCCAGCACGGCCGGGCCGAGGGTGGCGTAGCCGCACGCCACGCCCGTGGCCAGCGCGAGCGCTGCGGGTGCCAAGGGCAGCTCGGGGCCTGGGCCGGGCGGCCGAGCCGGGCGAGGGTGGGAGAGAGCCACGTCCTACCTCGGCCGGAGCGTCTGGACGGTCACACCCCGCGGCTTCCGACACGCTCACCGTCGCTGCACGTATCCTCTGCGCTGGTCATGACGAAGAAGCCCCACGAGATCGGAGCCGACGTCGTCGCTGGCGAGCGCGACGCTCTCAGCGGCCTGCTCGAGCGCATGCCCGCCCTGGCCGAGTCCTTCGACCGCGCCGTGCAGCTGATGCTGAGCTGTACGGGACGAGTGATCGTCTGCGGCATGGGCAAGTCGGGACAGATCGGGCGGAAGCTCTCCAGCACGCTCATCTCGACGGGGACCCCGGCGTCGTTCCTGCACCCCGCGGAGGGCTTCCACGGCGACGTGGGTCTGGTCACCTCCCGCGATGTCGTGCTGGCCATCAGCAACTCGGGCAGCACGCGGGAGGTGATCGAGCTGGTGCCGGTCATGCGCGAGTTGGGCGCCAAGATCATCGCCCTGACCGGCGCCGAGCAGAGTCCGCTGGCCCAGGCCTCGGAGGTGGTCCTCAGCTGGGGCGAGATCCGGGAGGCGGACCCGACGGGACTCGTGCCCACGGTGTCGGCCGCGCTGACGCTTGCCCTCGGCGATGCGTTGACGGTCGCGCTCATGGAGCAGCGCGGCTTCGGGATGGGGGACTACCGCCTGTTCCATCCCAGCGGCGCGATCGGCACCAAGCTCACGCTGCGCATCGTGGATCTCCTGCGCGGTGAGCACACCAATCCGTGCGTCCCCCAGACGGCCTCGTTCGCCCAGACCCTCGAGGTCGTCACGCGCAATACGCAGGGCGGCGTGAACGTCGTGGACGAGGACGGCAAGCTCGTCGGGATCCTCACCGACGGTGACGTCCGGCGCACGATGCAGGTCGCAAGCGGTAGTGTCGGCGACCTGCTCGCTCGTCCCGTGCGCGAGCTCATGACGCGCGGTCCGACGGCGGTGCCTGCCGCTGCGCTGGCCATCGACGCGCTGCGGCTCATGGAAGACCATCAGCCCCGGCCGATCTTCCTCCTGCCCGTCGTGGACGACGAGGGCCGGCCGGTCGGGCTCGTCCACATCCACGCGCTGGTCCAGGCGGGCCTCACGTCCGACCGGACCCGTTGACCAAGGACATCCCTGTCATGCTCAAGTCCACGCTCTTCCGCGAGTACGACGTCCGCGGTCGCGTTCCCGAGATCTTCCCCGACGCCGGTGACGAACTCTCCGACGAGGGGATGCACCTGCTTGGCCGCGGTTTCGGGACCATGGCGCTCGAGCGCGGCATGGACCGGGTCGTGGTCTGCCACGACCTGCGTCACTACAGCCCGCGCTTGCGCGATCACTTCGCGGCCGGGCTGGCGGCGACCGGCATCACGGTCGTCGACATCGGCTGCGGCCTCTCGCCCACGCTGTACTTCGCCCAGATCCATCTCGACAGTCCGGCCGGCGTGATGATCACCGCAAGCCACAACCCGCAGGGCTGGAGCGGCCTCAAGATGTCGCTCAACTACGTCCAGACCCTCCTCAAGCCGGAGATCGATCACCTCGAGGGCATCTGCCGCCGCGGGGCGTTCGCCGCGGGCGAGGGCCGGATCGAGACGCAGGACCTCAGCGCGGCCTACCTCGACGACATGGTCGGGCGCGTCGAGATCAAGAAGCCGCTGAAGATCGTGCTCGATCCGGGCAATGGGACGGCCGCGCTGTTCTGCGTGGAGGCGTACCGCCGCGCCGGCGTCGACGTCGTGCCGCTTTTCTGCGAGCCCGACGCCGACTTCCCGAACCACTTCCCCAATCCCAGCGAGCTGTCCGCGCGCGAAGCCATCCGAGCCAAGGTCAAGGAGACCGGCGCCGACCTGGGCTTCTCCTTCGACGGAGACGGCGATCGCCTCGGCGTGCAGGATCACCTCGGCAACGACGTCAACGCGGACCGCGTGCTGATGCTGCTTGCCCGTCCGGTGCTCGCCCGCAACCCGGGCGCACCGGTGGTCTTCGACGTGAAGTGCAGCCAGGCGCTCGCGGAGGACATCGAGGCCCACGGCGGCCGCCCCGTGATGTGGAAGACGGGCCACTCCTACATCAAGACGAAGATGGTCGAGGAGCAGGCGCCCATCGCCGGCGAGCGCAGCGGCCACCTCTTCATTCGCGACGGCTTCCACGGCTACGACGACGGCCTGTTCGCCGGCCTGCGCCTGGCCGAGTACGTGGCCGCCGAGGGGCGTCCGCTGTCGGAGTTGCTGGCCGAGGCCCCGCAGTACGTGACCAGCGCCGAGATCCACGTCGACTGCGCCGACGAGGTGAAGTACGAGGTCATGGAGCGCGTCGTGGCCGAGTTCAAGGAGGCCTTCGGCGAGCGCGTGAACGACATCAACGGCGCACGCGTCACGTTCGACGACGGCTGGGGCCTCGTGCGGCCGTCCTCCAACCTGCCCGAACTGGTCCTCGTGTTCGAGGGCCGCACGCAGGAGGCGATGGTGCGCATCAAGGAGCAGTTCCGCGAGCGGCTGCGTGCGTACCCCGAGATCGGGACGACGTGGCACAACGAGTAGCCGCCGCCGGGCGTCCTCTCGACAAGCTGCTCGCAGGCGTCGGCCGGCTGGCCACGCCTCTGCTCAGGACGCTCTCGCGCAGATCGCAGCTGCCGTCCTCCGGCTCGCTGTCTCTGCCCGGGCTCGCGGGTCCTGTGGAAGCGCACGTCGACGAGCACGGCGTGCCCCATGTGCGCGCCTCGACGGACGCGGACGCTTTCACGGTCCAGGGCTTCTTTCACGCGCGCGATCGCTTCTTCCAGATGGACATGATGCGGCGCGTGCTGCGTGGCCGCTTGAGCGAGGTGGTGGGGGAGCGCCCGCTGGGCAGCATGGCCCTGCCGCCGTTCGGGCAGGCAAGCTCCACGCTGGACGCCGATCGGCTCATGCGCGGCCTGGATCTGCTGCCGGCGGCCCGCGGCGTGTGGGCGCACGGCGATGCGCAGGGGCGTGCTCTGCTGCGCGCCTACGTGCGAGGGGTGAACGCCGGCGTGCGCATGCTGCGGCGCAGCAAGCCGCTGGAGCACCGCCTGCTGGGCCTGCCGCTGAAGCCCTGGGGGCCGGTCGACTCGATCCTGGTGTCCAAGGGCATGGCGCTGGGGCTCAGCTTCAAGTGGCGCGCCGCTCCCGTCTACGCCGCCCTGGCCGAGACGCTGGCCGAGCGGCCCGAGCACCTGGAGGCCATCCTGCCGCGCGTCCCCGGGGAGGGGGCGCTGGCGATCGCGCGCTGTATCGCCGAGGGGCTCGGCGACACGCTGCGCTTCCTGCCCACGGATGCGCCGACCGTCGGCAGCAACGCCTGGCTCGTCGGAGGTGGTCGGACGCGCAGCGGCAAGCCCCTCGTCGCGAGCGATCCGCACCTCGAGCTGAGCCTGCCGGGCATCTGGTACCTGGCGAGTGTCCGCGGTCGCGACTACGCGGCGGTCGGTGCGTCGCTGCCCGGCCTGCCCGGTGTGGTCGTGGGCCGTACACCCACCGTCGCCTGGGGCCTGACGAACGGCATGCTGGACGACTGCGACCTGTGGCTCGAGCAGGTGGACGACGCAGGCGAGCGCTATCGCTGCGACGGCGCTTGGCGCGACTTCGCCGTCGACCACCAAGCCGTGCCGCGCCGCGGCGGCGCCCCCGCGCCGTTTCGCTTGCGCCGTACGCACCGCGGCCCGGTGGTTTCCGACGCCTTCCCCGGCTACGAGGGGCCGCCCCTGTCCCTGCGCATGACGCTGCATGAGCCCACGCGCGACATGGAGGCCTTCCTCGGGTTGGGTCGCGCGCGCACCGTCGGCGCTGCGCTCGAGGCTGCGCAGACCTTCGGCTCGCCCGCGCAGAACCTGCTCGTGGCCGACGCCGACGGTCGCGCCGCCTACCGGCTGCTCGGTCGTGTCCCCCAGCGCTCGCTCGACGATCATCCGGCCTTCCCGCGCGACGGCAGCACGACGGCGTCGGACTGGACCGGCTGGGTGCCCGACGACGAACTGCCGCGCCTCGAGCTGGGCCCGGACGACCAGGTCGTGTCGTCGAATCATCCGTCCGTGGATGGGAGCTATCCGCACTACCTGAGCCACCTCTACGAGCCGGACTACCGCGCGCAGCGCATCGGCGCGTGCCTGGAAGGCGCGCGCGACCTCACGGCCGACGACATGCGCGAGCTGCAGCGGGACGCCGTGAACCTGGCGGCGCCCCGCTTTCGCTCCGCCGTGCTCGAGCCCCACGCGCGCGACGTGCGCCGCGTGCGACCGACCCTCGGACCGCTGCTCGACCGCTTGCTCGCCTGGGACGGCAGCGAGACGCACGACACGACGGCGGCCCTGCCGTGGCATCTGCTCTACCACCACCTCGCGCGGCGTGTCTTCACCCCCTTGCTCGGCCCCGAGCTCACGGCGCACTGGATGGGCCTGATGAACCTCCTGGACGAGGCGCTGCTCGGCGCGTTCGAGTCCGACGACAGCCCGTGGGCGCCGCCGGGGGAGCGTGCGGCACTCCTGCTCGACGCGCTCGAAGCCACGACACGGGATCTGCAGGCGCGGGGACTGGACCTCGACGCGCCGTGGGGGGCCTTGCACCGCCTCACGCTCAAGCACCCCGCCGGCTCCGCCGCACCCCTGGCTGCGACCTTCAACCGCGGACCGCTCCCGATGGCCGGTGGCCCCTACAGCGTGTGCTCGGGCCAGTACCTGCACTCACGGCCGGGACCCATGGTCGTGGGGCAGTCCTACCTGCACGTCGTCGATCTCGCC
>JAHEIK010000448.1 GCA_024639415.1 Planctomycetota bacterium | reverse complement strand
GGGCTGGCACCGTTCGGCCGGCTGGATCTGCCGCCCATGGCGGAGCTCGACGGCGACGACCTGACGATCCACGACTGGCCGGACGCGTACTGCCACCCCTACGAGGGACACTCCGACCACGCGTGGCATACGAGCCCACACCGGACGCACTGGGAAGACGTTGCGTGCCGCATCCAGGAAGACACGGAGCGCGTGCTCGTCGAGCGCGCTCGGCGGCTGCATGCGGAGACCGGCAGTCCCAACCTGACGATCGCCGGCGGCGTCGCACTCAACTGCGTGGCCAACGGCAAGATCCAGGAGGAGACGCCGTTCGAGAACGTGTACATCCAGCCCGCGGCGGGCGACGACGGCATCGCCTTGGGGTGCGCACTCTACGGCTGGCTCGCGGTGCTCGGCGGTGAACGTACGTGGACGATGGACCATCCCTACCTCGGCATTCCCTACCCCGAGGAGACCGTGGCGGAGGCCGTACGCAGCGGCGGCGCGCGCCTGACGAGTTCGAGGCGCAAGGTGCCGGACGCCGCCGCAGCAGCCGCGGACCTGCTCACGCGCGGCCGCGTGATCGGCTGGTTCCAGGGCCGCATGGAGTTCGGTCCGCGCGCGCTCGGCAACCGCAGCATCGTCGCCGACCCCCGCGATCCCAAGACGCAGGATCACGTGAACGAGCGCGTGAAGCACCGCCAGGGCTTCCGCCCGTTCGCACCTGCCGTCCTGGCCGAGCACGCTCACGAGTACTTCGTCGGCGCCCACGAGTCACCCTTCATGCTGCTCGCTACCGACGTGCGGCCCGAGAAGCGCGAGGTCATTCCTGCCGTGACGCACGTGGATGGCACCGCACGTGTTCAGACGGTACACAAGGAGACCAACCCGCGCTTCCATGCGCTCATATCGGCCTTCGCCGAGCGCACCGGCGTGCCCGTCGTGCTCAACACGTCATTCAACGATCGCGGCGAGCCGATCGTCGAGACACCGCGCGACGCCGTGCGCACCTACCTCGACACGGAGCTCGACGCACTCGTGCTGCACGACTGGATCTTGGAGAAGCGGGCCGTGCACAAGCTGCTGCGACCGATGTTGCGGCGCTGGAACCGTGCCCGACGGCAGCTGCAGAGTCCTTCCCTACGGCACGCGGCGGCCATGCGGGTGCTGGACGAGGAGTAGAGGCCCCTTGAGCAGTTCCTAGCTGCCTCCATCTACCTCACCAGCCCTCCCTCACAAGCTCTCTCCCACGTTCGCAGTTCGTCGACGCACGGACTCGTGGCTGGCAGTTCGTACTCCCGTGAGGGCGCGTGTGTGAGGGCGTGAGAAGGGTGTTCGATCTGGCATCACGCCAGATCGAACAGCACGAACTCCGCGCCCTCGATCGCCTTCAGCGTGAGCGACTTCTCCTTCCAGAGGGCTGCGCCGTCGCCTTCTTGCAGGGCCTTGCCATTCACCTGCAGGCTCCCGCGCGCCACCTGGATCCAGACGTAGCGCTTGGGATCCAGAGCCGTCTTGATCGTCTTGCCCTTGGCGAGGACGCTCGCGTGCAGGCGAGCATCCTGATGAATGCGTACGGAGCCCTGCGCACCGTCCGGCGACGCGATGAGGCAGAGCTTGTTCGTGCGCGCCTTGGGTAGGAACGTCTTCTCTTCGTAGCTCGGCTTGTGCCCGCGCTTGTTGGGCAGGATCCAGATCTGGAGCAGATGCACGGGCTCCTTCTTCGACGCGTTGAACTCGCTGTGCCGGATGCCCTTGCCGGCGCTCATGCGCTGGACCTGCCAGGGCTTGATCACGCCGCCGCCTCCGAGCGAGTCCTTGTGGCGGAGCGCACCTTCCAGGACGTACGTGACGATCTCCATGTCCTTGTGCGGATGCATGCCGAAGCCCTTGCCCGGCTGGATCCAGTCCTCGTTGAGCACACGCAGGTGGCGGTAGCCCATCCAGTTCTTGTCGTGATAGCTGCCGAACGAGAACGAGTGACGTGCGGAGAGCCACCCGAACTCACGGCGGCCACGGTCGCGGGAGCGGCGAATCTTGAACATGGAACCTCCACAGGGAGCCGCCATGTTGATTGTTGCAACAGGCACTGTCAAGGGCCGTGCCTGCCCAAGCTGAAGGCCCCGGCTCAGGGGGTCAGTCCGAGAGCTTCTCGCGCTCGCCCTTGTGCGGATCCACGCGGAAGTAGCCGCCGTCGCCACGCAGGTACACGACCTCATCGGAGTGTTCGTCCAGGTCGAAGTCGGCCATCGCCCGCGCGCTGGCTCCGACCTCGAAGCGCCGCCGCCCGGCTCTGTCCACGGCGATGAAGCGACCGCCCTTCGTCTCGAGCCAAACGCACGTGCGCCCGACGATGACGATGCGCTCATAGGCCTGCTGCCCGGGTGCGCTCTTGAACGAGCGCCCCACCAGGCGCCGAAGCTTGCCGGCCGGCGTCAGCGCGTAGACGCCGGCGGGGCCAGCCTGGATCTGGCGCACGTTCCAGAACGCCTTGACAAGCTCGCGCTTGCTCGATTTCAGGTCCAGCTCCCAGAGCTCACAGACGGGCATGCCTTGCCCCTTGAGCACGCCGCCTTGGTAGTAGCCCTTCTGTGAAGGACGACGCAGCGTGAGCAGGGCCTTGCCCTTCTTCTCGAAGCGCACGCTGAGATTGTGGCTCGACTGCGTCCCGACGACCAGGTGGAAGCGCTTGTCCTTGGGGTCCACGCGGTACAGGCCCTCACTGCTGGTGACGAGGACCGTGCCGTCGGGCGCGACCTGCAGATCGCGCAGCAGCGCCTTCTCCGGTATCGTCGCGATGAGGCGCCAAGGTTCATCGCCTGTGGGAACCAGCCGCCACAGCTCGCGCGGTCGGCGACCGCGACGATCCCTCGTGCCCCCCAGGGCCTCGGCATACACGGCCCCCTTCGTCGGGTAGGCGGCGCGGATCTCGGTGCCGAGGAAGCGCTCGATGCCGTCAGGGTCACGCGCCATCAGCTCACCGGAACGCAGCAGGTAGAGCGTGCCCGCATGGGCTGCGATGCCGCTCTTCGCCGGGAAGCCGCGCACGCCGCCGGAGAGGTGCACCGTGTCACTGGACTGCCAGATGGCTGTGTTCACGGCGTACTGGGGCGCCGTGGGATTGTCGGCCCACCAGCGCAGCACCTTCTCCCGTACCGCAGGCAGCGGGCTGGCCGAAGCCACGAAGGTGTGCTTGCGCGGAGCAGGTCGGCCGGCGTCCAGGCAGCAGGTGTTGACATGCACGACCTTCTCTTCCCCGGGGGCCAGCTGCACGATGACGGTGCCGGGCGGGTCGTCGTCGATGCGGGGTTTGCGGGGAGCGCGCTTCGTACGCTTCTTGCTGCGCGGGGTGACGACGGGACCGATGCCAAGGCGCTGGCAGCGCCCACCGGTCTTGGGCACCAGGTGGCTGCCTGCCAGGTCGATGCGCAGCGTGTCCTTGGTGCGGTTCTTCAAGTGCAGGTGCACGCTCTTGTAGCTCTGGGGCTTGCGGCCTACGACGCCCAGGCGACCCCGCTTGGCGGCCTCGCGCAGCGTCAGGATGGGCGCTCCGGCGGGCTTCGCTACGGTGGGCTCGGCGGCGGCGGGCCTGGGCTCCGCAGGCTTGGGGGCGACCTCTTCCGCGGCAGGCGGCGGAGGTTCCGGCATGGGCGGCCCGTCGGCCAGGGCGCTGCCGACGAGCAGG
>JAHEIK010000447.1 GCA_024639415.1 Planctomycetota bacterium | reverse complement strand
GTGCCAATTGTCCTCGCACCACTCCCAGACATTGCCATGCATATCGTGGAGCCCATACGCGTTCGCCGGCTTCTCTCCGACCGGATGCACTCGTTCCTCGGCGTTAGCGCCGTACCACCCCACCCGGCCGAGGTCCTTCGTTTCGTCGCCGGACCTGTGTCCCCTACGTATCGGTGACCGCCCTCCACACCTGAATCGGTGTTGATAAACGTCCTCTCCGAAACTCCAGGTATCCGTTCTCGCACAGCGCACGCTGCGCGGCAAGCCGTTCGATGTCGGCGTGTTCTGAGCACGTCGGCATTCTACGACTTGTCTCCTTGTGCGTCTCCACCATGTTTTCGATCTCTGCATCGCGAGTACGTTGGAACGCCTCGCGTTCCTCGGCCGTGATCGGCCGGCGAGCGCGGAAGCACTCCGCCGGCGTCGGGCTCGTGGCGCCCCACGGACGCGCCGTCGTGTTCGCTTGGCGCTGCGCGGTGGCGAGATCGGCATCGGTCCAGCGGCCTGGGTCTCCACGTAGGTACGCGTGGTGCGCGATCCGGCGTTTGAGCGTGCCTCCGCCGCGTTCGCAGGATCCGTTGTAGGAAGGCGTGTACGTCGGCGAGTACAGCGCCACCACCCCGTGTTCCGCCATCAGGGTCTTGGTGGCCCCGGCCGTGAACGCGCCGCCGTTGTCCATCTTGATCAGGAGCGGAATCCCGAGCGCCATGAACAGCACGGTCAACGTCGCGTGCACCACGCTCGATCGCTCGCCGCGGCACGGAACAACGTGCAGTTCGGCCCCGCTCGCCAGATCGCGCACGTGGAGCAGTCGCCCGTCTCGTCCGGGCAGCTTCGCCTTGGGCTTGGTGAAGTCCATCGCCCACACCGCGCCGGCGCGCAGCCACGTGAGTCGCTTGCGGTACCAGCCCCAGCGCCGCTGCAGCACGCGGGCGAAGCGTCGTTTCATTCTCGCGATCTGCCGGTACGGCACCTGCTTGCACAGCGCCCGGATCACCGGCACCCCGGCGAAGGGCCCCAGTTCGAACAGCGCCCGGATCACGCCTTGGCGCTGCTCGCGGTCCACGCGCGTCGGCGGCCGGCCGGCAGGCCGACTCAACGGCTCTCCGCCCTGCTCCCGTTGCCGCCATCGGCGTAGCGTGCGTGCACTCACGCCCACCGCCGCTGCCACCTCCCTACCCGAGAGGCTTGCGCGCTCGAGCATCCGCAGTGCCACGCGCCGCATGTCGTCGCTCCAGGCGCACGCCATCGTTCTCATCACCGCACCGCTTTCGTAGCGAGCCGACGTTGCACGGCCCGGCCCGCGTCGCTGCGGGCAATGTCGAGCTCGGTCTCGCTCCGGCGAAGCTCACCCTCCAGTTCAGCGATCCGCCTCCGAAGCGCCCGCATCTGGGGCGGCTCCCTGTCATCCAGCCGCCGTGGCCGGCCGGCTGCACCTTCCTCCAACGCCCGGGCTGCTCCGCTCAGCATCCGCCGCCGCAGGTCCTGGAAACGCGTGCGCCCCACGCCCAGGCGCTCACAGCCGTCCTGCACACTCCAGTGCCGGGCCAGCGTCAAGAGGATCACCTTCGTGCGCTCATGCGCCTGAGGGCTCGCCTCGGTCCTTTCCACCAGCGTCTCCATCTCGCTTCGCCTTCCCATCTCTCGCTCCTCCATCCGCGTCCGGCACCTTGCGAAGCGTCTCGAGCACCGTCTTGCCTCGCGATCCCCGCTTCGCCCGGCCACGGCCCTTGGAGGATGCCGCTTTCTTCCTCCGCGCTGGAAGCCCCACGCTCCGGTGCGCCGCCCGCAGCAGCGTCTGGTGACGCCGAAGCTCCTTCTCCAGCACCCGCTTCTCCGCCTGAAGTGCCTGGATCTCCCGCTGAGGCGTCATCTGCGGCCCTTTCGTGCGCGGCTCCAAGGCCTTGAGCATCCCCCCCAGCGCCTTGGCCTCGAGCTGGTAGTAGCGCGAGAGCGACACCCCCAGACGCTCGGCCGCCTCCGTCGTCCCCACCTCACCCGAGAGCGCCTCAAGCACCACCACCGTGACGGCCCGCGCCCGGGCAGAGCCCCGAAGCGTCGTCGGCCCCGACTTCTTCGCCGCCATCACGACGCCTCCTTCGCCTCAGGGTCTGCGTCGACGACGGCGTCTTCGTCCGTGTCGACCTCGGGGTTGACGGCGCCCTCGTCCGTCGTCGTGCCCTCCTCGAGCACCGCCAGGTCCTCGAGCACGCCATCGAGCACGCTGGAGCCCGGCGCGGACCCCACATCCGACACGTGGCGCCGGCCCGGAAGGGACAGATCCACCTCTTCGCGGGCCCCCTCCGGGTCGGTGAGCACCATCTTCGTGCCTTCGCTGTGCAGCGAGATCGGTCGCTCGCCCACCCGGCCCGTCAGGTACACGCCCTTCCTCGGCTCGCCGTGAAGCGCCAGGTCCTTGGCGTTCTCCGCCACCCGCTTCTCGAGCGCCTTGCGAACCTCAGGCGCCGCCTCGAAGAAGCGGTCGGCCGGCACCAGTCCGTCTAGACCCTGATGCGTCCTCTGGAAATTGTAGTAGGCAATGAAGTTCGAAATCCTCGCACGCGCCTCGTCCAGGTCCTGGAACACGGCGCCCTCGACCAGCTCACGCCACAAGGTCCCCCAGAAGCGCTCGATCTTGCCCAAGGTCTGGGGCCGCCTGGGGCTCGCCACGATCTGCACGATGCCGCGACGCACGCAGAGCTTGTGAAACGCGCTCTTGCCTCGCCACGTGTGGTACTGCGATCCGTTGTCCGTCAACACCTCCTCCGGCGCACCGAAGTTGGCGATCGCCTGCTCGAACACCTCGCGCACCAAGGCGCCCGACGCGCTGGCGTTGAGCCCGAAGCCCACGATGAACCTCGAGCCGTCATCCATGAACGCAGCCAGGTGCAGGCGGCGGTTCTGGCGCTTGAGCGTGAAGGTGAATAGATCGGTTTGCCACAGGGAGTTGGGGCGCGCGCGCTCGAACCGCCTCACCTGCGCAGGGTGTGGCCTCGTCGAGCACGCGCTGAATCGCGCTCGGACTCGCCGAGAGGCCGTTCGTGCGCAGCAGCATGTCGTGCAGCCGGTCCTGTCCCCAGTCCGGGTGCGCGTCCTTCATCATCAGGATCGACCGGCGCGTCGGCTCGGGTAGGCGGCTGCCCGATGTTCCCTTGCGGTGACCTAGCAAGGCGGCCGGTCCCTGCGCATCGAAGCGCTTGCGCCAGCCGTACAAGGTCGTCGGCGTCACGCCCACCAAGGCCGCGAAGTCCGTCGCCGACAGGTTGCTCCGGATCCACGCGTCGAGCAGCAAGAGCCGCTGCTCGCCCGTGAAGCCCGCCACCCGGACTTCGTCCGCCGATACGGTGCGCGCGGTGCGCCGCGCGGATCGGCGCCGCGGCCTGCCGGCGGCGCCCCGGCCGCTCCGCTCGTCTCCGGCGACTTCGTCGCCTACGCCTCGCTCCTCGGCCGGGGCGTCATCTCCAAGGTCCCGTCCTTCTCTCTCGTCCATCGCTCGTCCCTTCTCCGGTCGAAGACCGGCTCAAGGGAGAGACCGTTATGAACACCCATTTCCAGCAATCAGGCGGACACGATTACGTCGAGGGGCACACGATAGAGCGAAAGGACCTGGACCTCAGCCCCCAGATTCGCATCTACGTACCGGACCTCGAGAAGCTCAAGACGTGGAAGGCGCCG
>JAHEIK010000446.1 GCA_024639415.1 Planctomycetota bacterium | reverse complement strand
GTCGAGGCCGGCCGTCACCTTGCCGAAGACCGTGTGCACACCGTCGAGGTGCGGCGTGTCGCGCAGCGTGATGAAGAACTGGCTGCCGCCCGTGTTGGGGCCTGCGTGGGCCATCGAGAGTACGCCCGCCGCGTCGTGGATGCGCGGGTTGCCATCGACCTCGCACTTGATCTTGTAGCCGGGGCCGCCCGTGCCGGGCATGCCCGAGGCGCCTTCGCGCGTGTTGGGGCAGCCGCCCTGGATCACGAAGTTCGGGACGTAGCGATGGAAGCTCAGGCCGTCGTAGAAGCCGGCGTTGATGAGCTTCTTGAAGTTTTCGACCGTGCCGGGGGCGTCGGCGTCGAAGAGCTCGAGCTCGATCGTGCCCTTGGTGGTCTCGATGGTGGCGGTGGACATGGCGGTCTCTCCAGGGGGGGGCTGGGAGGCTAACCGCTTCTGGGGGTTGTGGCTTCTCTTCCGCGGCTGGGGGGGCGCACCCCATCGCGGCCTTCGGCCGCGTGGGGCCCCGTCGTTCCAATCTTGGGGGCCGATGCTCCCTCGCCGGCTCGGGAGCCAGCTCGATCGCGATTGGCAACACGGCTACGCACGCGAGAGGCCAAGACTCGCCCGGCGCGATGCGCCGCGCTCCCAAGGCCCCTACGGGGACCCGGAGTGCCGGCGGCCTCGGTCTGCCGCCTAGCGGTTGTGGAAGCGGCCCGTCACCAGGCCGTAGATCTCCACGGCGCGCATGGAGCCCTTGCCCTGCGCGACCTGCTCGCGGTAGTGCAGCACGAGTGTCTCGCCCGCCAGGGGCGGGTGGCTGCCGTTCCACTCGGCGACGAACTGCTCGGGCGGATCCTCGCTCGTGCGGCCCTGCAGCGCCCACCGCACCTGCAGGCCGTACTGCAGGCGGTCCGGCAGGGGCTGCAGGTCGAGCCGACAGCCGGTCCTCACGTTCGACGAGCGCTTCTGCTCGTCGTTGCGGTTCGCGAAGTTCAACGCCATGATCGGGACCGTCCGATCCGCGTGACTACGGGCCTTGTCGCCGGGCATCGTCGTGATGTTCTGGTCCATCAGGATGGTGGTCGTGCCGCGCTGCTTGAGAGCGGCCAGCGCCGCCGGCCACGCGAGCTTCGTGGTCGAGCCGCCGAGCGTGCCGAAGGGGTGCGCGGCCTCCGCGCCCTCCTTGGTCGCCGGATCCACTCGCACGACGCGCACGTCGTAGACCCACACGCCGGCCTTGGCGGGGGCCGCCTCCGCCTTGGCGTCGTCGGCTCGGGCGCCCACGCCGTCCAGCAGGACCGCGCCCGCCGTGAACACCATCAAGGCCGCCAGCAGCGTCAACTGCGTCTTCATCGGACCCCCAGTTCTTGCGGTCGTGTCCGAGAGGCCGGACTCTGGAATTTCCGCATCGAGGGGAAGTGTAACCTCGGGCGCTTGGCGGCGTTTGGATGACTGTGGGCCGAAGCCCGCGCACCACCCCGCCCGCAAGACTGGAGTCCGCATGACCCCTCGCTTCGCCTCGATCGTCCTCGCCCTCGCGGCGGTGACGCTGCTGGCCCTCGCCCCGGCGAGCGCCGGCGATGACCCCGGTCGCGCGGACCTCGAGCGCCGCCTGAAGACGCTCGACGCCCAGGACGTCCAAGCCGCCTACAAGCTCGCCCTCGAGCTCGAGGCCGCCGGCGCAGCGGACTTGGCCGCCAAGGCCTACGAGATCGTCGTGGGCATCGATCCCGAGCACCGCGCCGCACGCCGAGCGCTGGGCTTCGAGAAGATCGGTGAGCGTTGGTACCGCGGCAACGAGCTCAAGCGCGCCAAGGGCTTCGTGCATCACGACGGGCGCTGGCTGACGGCTGAGGAGTTCGCCGCCGCCACGCGTCCGCAGCGCGAGGCCGCCGCCCAGAAGCAGGGCGAGCAGCGCGTGCTCGGCTACCTCGGGATGATCGCCTCCCGCGTTCCCGACAAGGTCACCAAGGGCAAGCGCCTGTTCGCCGTAGAGGACGACAAGTACAAGCTCGCTCCGCTCGCCCAGGCGCTGCGCTGCGAGCCGGCTTCGCTGCGCATCTACGCCGCCCAGCAACTGGCTCGCATGGCGGATCCCCTCAGCGCGCCGGCGCTGCTCAAGCGCGCGATCTACGACAAGGACGCCGACGTCCGTCGCGCCGTCGTCCTGGCCCTCAAGGAGATCGGCTCGCCGTCGACCGTGCATCCGCTCGGTCGCGCGCTCGACAGCCGCTTCCGCGACGTACGGGTTCGCGCCGCCGAGGCACTCGGCCTGCTAGGCGATGAACTGGCCTACCCCTACATCATCAAGAAGTGGGAAGGCCGCGCCGGCAACTTCCCGCGTGTCTACTTCGCGCAGACGAACCAGATCTCCTACATCCAGGACTTCGACGTCGAAGTCGCGCAGACGTCCTTCATCGCGGACCCGATCGTCGGTGTCCTCCAGGAAGGCGTCGTGCAGGCCGTGAAGATCCACGCCACGTCGCAGAGCTTCCTCATCCACGAGCGTCCCGCCTTCAACGGAGCGCTCGGCAACCTGGCCGGCACCGATCTCGGCAAGCACGTCGGCGCCTGGCGCTCGTTCTGGCTCGAGAACAAGAAGCGGCTGCTCGACGGTCGCGCGGATCGCTACGCCAAGCTCGCTGAGGTCCGCAAGCAGAAGACGCCGTAGGGGCCTTGGGAGCCTGAGCTCGCGTAGCGAGTCGAAGGCGAGTCTTGGCCCGTCCCGTCCGCTGTCGTGGGTGCGACCGCGGGCCCCGTCTGCCTTCCACGCCCCTTCGCAAGGAGTCCCCATGCTTCGTACCGCGCTATCCGTCTGCCTGCTGATCGCCCTCGCGGCCGCGAGCGCGCCCGCTGCTCCCAAGGCGGCACCCAGCGGCAAGGCGCTCACCAAGGACGAGAAGCTCGCCCTCGCCTGCCTCGGCCGCATCGGCGCCAAGGCCGTCACGCCCAAGGAGCAGGCCAAGCTCGTCCAGGCACGCCGCCTCTTCGGTGCCCTGCCCGCCGCAGCCAAGCTGCGACCGCTTGTGAAGGCGCTGCACTGCGAGCCCGCCTCGCTGCGCATCTTCGCCGCCGGCGCCCTCGCGCGGCTCGAGGAGCGCAAAGCCGTCCGTCCGCTGCTCTGGCGGGTGCTGCGCGAGAAGGACGCCAAGGTGCGCACGGCGCTCGTGGCCGCGGTGAAGGTGATGCAGGACCCGGGTGCGGTGCACGTGCTGGGTCGCGCCCTCGGCTCCCGCTACGCGCCCTTCCGTGACCGCGCCGTCGAGGCCCTGGTCGGCCTGGGGGACGAGTTGGCCTACCCCTACCTCATCCACAAGTGGGAGGGTCGCTCCGGGAACTTCCCGCGCGTCTACTTCTCGCTGTCGCGCCAACTCAGCTACATCCAGGACTTCGACGTAGAGGTCGCGTCCACGTCCTTCATCGCCGACCCGATCGTCGGCGTGCTGCAGGACGCGACGGTGCAGGCGGTCAAGATCCATGCCACCGAGCAGATCGAGTACCTGGGTGCCGTTCGCGCGTACCGCAAGGGGCTCGAGGCCCTGGGCGGCGCTCGCCGGGGCGCCAAGGTCGGCGCGTGGCGCACCTGGTGGGACGCCAACGAGCAGCGCCTGCTGAAGGCGCGCGCGGCGCGGTACGCGGAGAGGGCGGGTATGTAACCCGCCCCTACAGGCAGCGCGTAGGGGCGGCATACATTGCCGCCCCC
>JAHEIK010000445.1 GCA_024639415.1 Planctomycetota bacterium | reverse complement strand
CGGCCCGAGACGCGGCGCTCGAGCCACACCGTCTCCCCCGCGACCGCGCTAGCGAACGCGAGCACCAGGTTGCAGGAGATCACCATCGCGACGATGTAGACGAGCACGACGGGAATGGCCTGGAGCCAGGGGAGGCTCTGGATGAGCTGGTCGACGAACTGCTGCATCAGCGGTCCACCTCCCCCAGCACGATGTCCAAGCTGCCGATCAGGGCCACGAGATCACCGATGAGCTGTCCCTCGGCCACCTCGGTGATGCACGCGATGTTGCTGAAGGACGGCCCTCGGCAGCGCGCTCGCCAGGCCTTGTCCGACTTACCGACGCTGACCATGTAGCAGGCCAGCTCGCCGCGCGGATTCTCGCCGCGCACGTAGACCTCGCCGGCGGGTGGCTTGAAGCCCTTGGGCACGCGCCCCATGACCGGCCCCTCCGGCATCTGAGCTAGCGCCTGCCGGATGATCTTGAGCGACTCCTCGATCTCGCGGACGCGGACCCAGTGGCGCTGGAAGCAGTCGCCGACCTCACCGCCGATGTCGCTCGCGCCGCACGGCACGTCGAAGTCGAAGCGGTCGTAGATCGAGTACGGGGCGTCGCGCCGGCAGTCCCAGTCGACGCCGGCCGCGCGCAAGGCCGGTCCCGTGACGCCCCAGCGCGTCGCCACCTCGCGGTCCATGAGCCCGACGTGGAATGTGCGCTCCTGGAACACGCGATTGTGCAGCAGGAGGGTGTTGTACTCGGGCAGGCGCCGCTCGACATCGGCGAGCCACGCCTCGAGTTCGTCGAGCCAGTCCTGCGAGACGTCGCGCTTCACGCCGCCGATGCGGATGTAGTGGTAGAGCAGGCGGCCGCCGGAGAGGTGGTCCAGCAGGTCCATGCCGCGCTCGCGCTCGCGGAACTGGTGCAGGAAGGGCGTGAAAGCGCCGAGGTCGAGGCCGTAGACGCCGATCGCCATGAGGTGGCTGAGGATGCGCTGCACCTCGGCCGTGATGACGCGGATGTACTCCGCCCGCTCCGGCACCTCGAGACCGCCGAGGCGCTCGATCGCCATGCAGCCGACGTGCTCGTTGCAGATGGCCGCGAGGTAGTCCATGCGGTCTAGGTAGGGCACCCACTGGTAGTACGGCAGGCTCTCGCCGATCTTCTCGACGCAGCGGTGGAGGTTTCCTACGTGCGGCTGCAGTGCGCGCACGTACTCGCCGTCGGTCCTGACGGCGACGCGCAGCACACCATGTGTGGCCGGGTGCTGCGGCCCCATGTTGAAGACCATCTCCTCGGTGCGCACGTCGCGCGAGACGGCCTCCTGGTGCTCGTGGATCTCCACGGCACCCTCGGGCTCGCCACCGCTGCGCAGGTCCGGGCCCTGATCGCTCATGAGCGCCCCCCTGCGAGAACGACACGCCCACTCCGGCTCCGGCCAGCGGCGAGCGCCATGGGAACCGAGGCGTGACCGCACGCGGTCGGGACGCCGGGGGGATGGCAGCGCAAAGCCGTCCGCAACGACTCGTGGTCTTCCACTCGAGGCGCGGACGGCGCAGCACTGCCGCCCATCCGGCGTTCAGCACCCACGAGGAGCAAGGAACGCGACCGGTCCCGCATCAGAGGCCCTCCGGCGGAATGATGGGCACGCCGTGATACGAGGCGGGGTACTCCCAGTCCTTGCGCAGGGGATGGCCGGGCCAATCATCCGGCAGCAGGATGCGCCGGAGCTCGCGGCGGCCCGTGAAGCGCACGCCGACGAGATCCCATGTCTCGCGCTCATGCCAGTCCGCACCCGTCCAGATGTCGAGCACGGTCGGCACCTCGGGCTTCTCACGCGGCACGCGCACCTTCAGCGCGACCCAGGGGTCGTTCTTCTCCGCGCGCTTGCGGTACGCGTCGTCGGGCAGGATCTGGAACGAGCAGAGGTGATACACGACCTCGATCTCGCCGCCCTCGCCCGCCTCGGGCCAGTCGACGCCGCTGATCAGGTGGCAGCAGTCCATGCGCAGCTCGTCGTGATCGCGCAGCAGGCGGCAGGCAGCGCGCAAGTCCTCCACGCGCACCTGGATCCACGGATGCCGGCCGCCCAGCTCCGACGCCACGACGGCCTCGGGATGCGCAGTGCGCAGCACGTCCAGCGCCCGCTCGGTCAGCGGGTCGCTCGGCGGAGCGGCGGGTGTGTCCGCGGTCTCGGCCACGTGGATCGCTCTCCTCTTGCACGGCGCCTAGGCGGCGCCGCCCCCCTTGGTCTTCTGCTTCGCCTCGATCGCGGTCAGGGACTCCCCCGTTCGTTCCTGGATACGGAACTGCAGCTTGCGGATGGCGTCGATGAGCGCCTCGGGCCGCGGCGGGCAGCCGGGCAGGTAGACGTCCACCGGCACGATGAGATCGACGCCTTGTACGACGTGGTAGCCGAAGCGGCTGTACGGCCCGCCGCCGATGACGCAGGCGCCCATGGCGATCACGTACTTCGGATCGGGCATCTGCTCCCACAGGCGCTTGAGCCGCGGGGCCATCTTGTGGCTCAGCGTGCCGGCCACGATCATCAGATCGCTCTGGCGCGGGGAGGCCCGGAAGACGCCCGCCCCGAAGCGGTCGAGGTCGTACTTCGTGGCCGCCGTGGCCATCATCTCCATGGCGCAGCAGGCCAGACCGAAGGCCATGGGCCACAGCGCATTCCGGCGGCCCCAGTCCTTGACCCACTGGACCTTCGTCAGGATCACGGACTGCTGGAGCTCGGGATCGAGCAGCGCGTCGGCCGGGGCGAGATCTTCAGGCATCGTCGCCTCCGGGTGTGGTGCCGGCAGCCGCAGCCGTCTCGCGGACCTGCGTGGCCGGTTCGTCGAAGCTGACCTCGGTGCGCGCGTCGACGGCGCGCCGTCCCGGCACGGACTTGGTCGCCGTCCAGTCGATGTCGCCGCGCGCCCAGACGTAGACCAGCCCGACCATCAGGATCACGATGAAGGTGCCGGCCTCCACGAGGGCGATCCAACCCTGCCCCTCGGCCACGAGATCGCGGAAGACGACGCCCCAGGGGAAGAGGAGCGCGATCTCGACATCGAAGATCACGAACATCAGCGCGACGGTGTAGAAGCGGATGTCGAAGCGGATCCAGGCCGGGCCGATCGTGGGCTCGCCGCACTCGTAGATGGCGACCTTGCCGGGCTCGTCGGTGCTCTTCGGGCGCAGGATCCGCGCGATGATCAGGTTCCCGACCACGAAGGCGGCCGCGAAGACCGTGAAGACCAGGACGTTGGCGAACTCGAAGTACACCCGGCTCTCCTGGGGTGACCGCCTGGGGTCTGATTTCGGGGCGTCATCGCCCGGGGCAGGGCCCGGGGCTGGCGTCCGGAGCCAGAGGGCGGGCAGGGTAGCAAGCACCCCCCCACAGACTGAGCCGAATCCCGATCCCAAGCGGTCCCGAGGACCCGGCAGCCGGCGGGCTGAACCGCTCCCCAAGGAGGCTTCGCGTGCGGTCCGGCAGCAGGTGTAGGATGCGCCTCGACCACTCTGGCTACGGAGCACGGATGATGCTTACCCGGACCCTCTCTGCGCGCATGCTTCGCCTTCGCCGCCCCCTCCTCTGGATTGCCGCGGCGGCCCTCATCATCGGCCTCCCGGCCGGCGCGGCCGACGCCGCCCCGCCCCAGTTCCCTGGGGTGCAGATGGTGGAGGCCTGGCCCGACGTCGAGTTCCAGGAGCCGATCCAG
>JAHEIK010000444.1 GCA_024639415.1 Planctomycetota bacterium | reverse complement strand
GAGGATCGCGCGCGTTTCTACGCCGACATGGACTTCGCTGACGTCCCGGTCGAGCGGCTGATCTCGAAGGACTACGCCGAGGCGCGCGCGGCGCTGATCGACATGCAGCAGGCGGCGATGCAGGTGTCCGCCGGAGCGCCCGAAGACGGCGATACGATCTACCTGACGACCGCCGACGCGGACGGCAACATGGTGTCGCTGATCCAGAGCAACTACCGCGGCTTCGGCTCGGGGCTCTGCCCGACGGGACTGGGTTTCTGTCTCCAGAATCGGGGCGAGCTCTTCGCCCTGGCCCAGGACCACCCCAACGCCTACGCGCCCGGCAAGCGTCCGTTCCACACGATCATCCCGGGCTTCGTCACGAAGGACGGCAAGCCCTGGCTCTCCTTCGGCGTGATGGGCGGCGACATGCAGCCGCAGGGCCACGTGCAGGTGCTGCTCAACCTGATCGACTTCGGCATGAACCTGCAGGAGGCAGGCGACGCGGCGCGCTTCCACCACACCGGCTCGTCCACCCCCACCGGCTCGCGCATGCGCGACGGGGGCGTGCTGCACCTCGAGTCGGGGATCGGCATGGAGGTGCGTCGCGCCCTGGCGCTGAAGGGCCACACGCTGCGCTGGGCCATCGGACCCTACGGCGGCTACCAGGCGATCCGCTACGACGCCGAGCGCGACCTCTACGTAGGCGCCTCCGAGTCCCGCAAGGACGGCCAGGCCGCGGGCTACTGAGCTACGGGGCGAACACGTACAGCCGCAGCTTCTCGATCAGGGCGCGCCGCCGCTCGTCCCCGTGCTGATCATGCTCCTGCATCTTGCGTAGCACGGTCTGGATCCAGAACCTCTGGTGGCGCGGCAAGCGCCCTCTGGCGGCCAGATCGTTGAGCGTGATCCAAGCCGCCTCGCGCGCGCTCGGGCGACTCCACGGCAGGACAATCCGCGCGCTGCCCCGGACCCAGTCCTGGATCTTCCCGCGTGCGTCCGGATGCATCGCCTTCAGCATCGTCGCCACGAGGTCGCCGCTCGGCTGCAGCCCTTGGAGCGCGACTTCGACGAGTTCCCGGTCATACCAATGCAGCTCGAGCGCCAGGAGCTGCCAGAGCCCATGCTGGATCTCGGGAGACCGGTTGCCAAGCCGAAGAAGTGCGTACGCCGAGGACGCGCTGGGCCCACGAGTCCGCATTTCATGCCAATGCGCCGGCCTGCCCCGGCCGCGGCGAGCGCCCCAGGGCACATCCCGCAGTCCGCGTACTTCACTGAGCCTGACTCTGCGAGTCTCAGCGGCGGCGTCCGGATCCAGGTTGGCCAGGAGGTGGCGGCGCCACGCGGCCAGCACGTGAACGGCCTCCTCGCTAGCTCGTGCACCGAGGAGCGCATAGGCACTCGTGACGGGTCCCAGGTAGCGCGGACGGTCGAGCAGCCCGCGGAGCCTGTCGAATCGATCGGCAAACGTGGCCGCCAGATGCTCCGACAGGGCGAGGTCTTCCCGACGCCAATCCGGCGTCTCCTCCCTTCGCGGGCTCAACGTCGGAGGCGTGCCCGCCAGCTCAGCCTCGTAGGCGGTTGCCGCGCTCTCGGCCTGGGCGCCGAAGCGCGCGGCATCGGCCGCCAGCGCCAGCTCCAAAGCGCGGCGGTACGGCGTGTCGACGCCCAGGTTCCCGGCCCCCAGCAGCAAAGTAGGCGATACGGCCAGGATCGCGCCGTCCTCCGAGCGGCGGAAGAGCCAGTAGTGCGATTCCAGCGTCCGCAGGGCTCCGGGGCTCAGACTGGCCAGCGACAGACGCGCCTCACTGCGCACGATCCTCTCCGAGTCGATCAGAGCACGGACCATGAGCACTCCGATTGCAGCGGACGGATCCGACCTCCGCGCCCCAAGTGCACGGCAGATCCGCCCACGCTGGATGGGCGCCGCGTGCGTGATGCGGTGCAGGACGTGCGGCAGCGCGCCGTCCGGGTGGTCGGCAAGCAGGTCGGCGAGCAGTCCCACGTCGCCATCCAATCGGACTGCGCGCAGGGCCAACTGGGTGACCTCCTTGAACTCGAGGCGATCGCGCAGGAGCACCGTCACCGCCTCTCGCCGCGTGGCGAGGTCCGTGCTCTCGAGTGCGCCTAGGGCCGCGTCGATCTCCTCCGCTGTCACACCGGGAGCGGCAGGCTCCACGACCGGGGCGGCAGCCGTTGCATCTGCCGGGTCCTCCGCGCGCCCGGCCTGACCGCCCGGAACCTGCCGGACCGCGCTCTCGTCGTCGCCACAGGCGGTCGTCAGGCTGCAGACGGCAAGCAGGGCTGCGCCGAGGGCTCGGCGCGTGCGAGTCGCGCCCATGGGGTCCACCTTCCCGGTCGGGTCGAACGGGCTAGGAAGTCGAGCCTACCAGGGCCTTGCGGCCCTTGCTCGCGGCGCTGACGAAGCGCACGTAGTGGATACGGCCGCCGTTGGCGTCCACCAGGAGCACGCCGTCGGTCCCGAAGACGCAGCTGTACTCGAGCAGTTGGCGACGCGTTGCGCGGTTGGTGATCGAGCCGGACGCGGGGCCGTTCTTGAACTCGGCCACGTAGGTCCTGCGCTTGCGGCGCACCAGCGCGTCGGCCCGCACCGTGTACTCCTCGAGACGGCTATCCACCTGCACGAGCCCCGGCGCGGAGACCTCCTCGTCGAGCAACTCGAAGCCGTAGCGGCGGAGCAGCTTGATGGCCTTCTCCCGGCCACGGCGGCCAAGTCGCCGCGAGGTCGCTGCATTGCCCGCGACCCGCCTGCGCGCTACCGCGAGGCCGAACGCGAGACCCAGAACGAGAAAGAGGAGCAGACAGAGCACGAACACCACAGGTGACGTGCGCTGGATCAACGCCTCGAGCCACTGCACCACGGACCGGTCCCTCCCAGGACACCCCTTGGAAGGATGGATCGGCGTGTTCGGCGACGGATTGAGCAGGTTGTGTGAGTGGTCTTCGCACCCCGGCGTAGGATCCCGCCCATGGCGCTGTCCCATTGGCATGGCCGGCTTCGAAGTGTGTGCGCCGCCCTGCTGCTCACGACGCTGCGGGCACTGCCCCCCAACTCGATCGGTCACTTGGCGTGGCTCGCCGGCACCGTCTGGCACGCACTCGACAAGCGCCACCGCGTGCGCGTGCGCGAGAACCTGCGCGTGGCGTTCGGACCCGCCGCCGACCCCGTCTCCCGCCGGCGTCTCGAGCGCGCGGTGTTCCGGAACATGGCCCGCGTTCCGCTCGAGGCCATCTGGTTCGAGCGACTGCTCGCCACCCCCGCCCAGGTCGAGCGCCGCTGCACGTTCCACGGCCCGTGGCCCGCCGCCGGCGATCCCGTGCCGGCGGGCATCCTCGTCTCGGGCCACCTCGGCAACTGGGAGGCGCTCATCCACGCCGCGCGGCACCGACTCGGGCCGCTGCGAACGGTCGTCCGCCCCGTCCCGCAGCCCGAGTTCGACCGCATCGCGAACGCCCTGCGTGGCGGCCCGGCCTACGTGATCCCGAAGCGCGGCGCGTACCGGGGTGTCCTGCGGAGCTTGCGCGCGGGCTACTGGGTCGCCATGGCCGGAGATCAGGGAGCGGGCCCCAAGGGGCCGTATGTGCCGTTTTTTGGCCTCGCGGCCAGCACGCAGCGGTCGCCGGCGCGCCTGGTCCTGCGCGCCGGCGTGCCCCTGATCCTTGCGGTGGCCCTCCGCCGGGCGGGACCTGCGCT
>JAHEIK010000077.1 GCA_024639415.1 Planctomycetota bacterium | reverse complement strand
GTCGTGGACGTGGAGTGCAGCCCCCGCAGCAAGCCCGCCGTCACCCATGTGCGGAAACACGTGCAGGCGCGTCACGGCATCGAGCGCCGCGAGCCGTCCATTCACGCACACGTTGGCGAACACGCCCCCGGCGAGCGCCAGCTGCGACAGCCCGGTGCGCTCGAGCCAGCCGCGGATGGCGGGGACGAGCACCCCCTCGGTCCCTTGCTGCACCCACGCCGCAACGTCCTCCCGCGCGTAGCCCTCGAGCACGCGCAGGCGCTTCATCGCCTTCAAGCCCCACACGCCGTCGTACACCAAGACGCCGTCGGCCCACCGGAACGGGAAGGGCATGTCGATGCGCGCCGCGTCCCCGCGCGCGGAGAGACCGAGCACCTTGCCCTCGTGCCGGCCCGGGCGGAAGCCCAGGCGCTTCGTCACGTACGAGTAGAACGCGCCGACACTCTGCTTGACGCCGACCTCGTGGAGGAGCTCGAGCGCCCCGCCCTCCGTGGCGCGGTGCACTGTGAGGCTGCGCCCGTCCCCGTGCGCGTCGGCCGTCACGACCAACCAGTCCCCGGGACCCGCCGTGCGCCAGGCGCTCTCGGCGTGCGCGAGGTGATGGTCGACGAAGTGCAGGGGCTTGCTGCGCAGCGGCTTGGGGAGCGCCCTGCGCAGGACGGGCCGCGCCAGGCGCCCCTCGGCGCGGCCCAGCCCCCCGTCGCTGCGCGCGCGCGTGAACGGCAACCGGTAGCGCACGAGGTCGCCGACGCGGTCCACCGGGTGCCACGGCCGATCGAAGCAGATGCCGAGCGAGGGTCCGTACAGGCGCTGCAGCGGGCGCACCAGGCGCGTGGCGAAGGTGGGCGTGGCCTTGCCGCCCACGGCGACCGCGTCGACGTCCTGGAACTGCAGCCCCGCCGTCGCCAGCACGGCCTCGATGCTCCTGCGCGGCATCCCGCCCTGGAGCTTCACGCGCGTGAAGCGCTCCTCGTTCGCGGCCGCGAGGATGCGACCACCCGCGACGAGCGCCGCTCCGGCGTCGTGGAGGCCGTCCACGATGCCCAGCACCACGGGGCCGGAAGACAACGCCTACTCCCGGAGTGTGCCGGCAGGAACGCGGCTGGGCTGCGGTGTGGCCGCGGCCGGCGCGGCGGCGCGGCCGGCGCGGTGGCGCCAGCGCACGACTGCCAGCTCGCGCAGCGCGCCCCAGACGTCGCGGCGCAGGCGCACGGCCGACACCTCGCCGTCGTACCAGCGCACGGGCATCTCGCGAATCGCGCACCCGGCGCGCTGCGCGAGGAAGAGGATCTCGGCATCGAAGCCCCAGCGCGGAGCGTGGGAGCGTGCGAACAGATCGCGCGCGACCTCGCGCTCGAAGGCCTTGAAGCCGCACGTGACGTCAGCCACCCGCAGCCCCAGCCACAGGCGCGCCATGCGCCGGTAGCCGCGGCCCAGCCAGCGGCGCGGCCAGCCCTGGCGCCGCTGCACCTCGGCTCCGGGTACGTTGCGGCAGCCCACGACGACGTCTGCGCCGTCCGCCCGGAGCGCGAGCGCGCGCTCGACGTGGCTCAGATCGACGGCGAGGTCCGCGTCCAGGAAAAGCACGGTGGCGCCGCGCGCCTCGGCGACGCCTGCCTTGAGTGCGCCGCCCTTGCCCACGTTGGTCGCCAGCCGCAGGACGCGGCCACCGGGCAGCCTTCGGGCGGCCTGCTCGAGGCGCGGCGCGGTGTCGTCCGTGCTGCCGTCGTCGACGAACAGGACCTCGAGCGCGACCTGGGGATGGCGCGCCGCCCAGGCCGACGCCGCAGCGGCGAAGCGCTCCACATACCCAGCTTCGTTGAAGCAGGGCACAAGCAGCGTCAGGTCGGGCGCGGCTGCGGTCATCGCGCTACAGCAAACGGCAGGAGCGCTTGATATGCCAGCGATTTGCGGCTCATGGTCCATCCTGCGGCTGCGTGGGGTGGTTGCGGAGCAGGAAGAGGTCGGTGCGCCCCCCGCCCCCGAAGGGTCCCGCGAGGACCTCGCCGCCCAGATGCCGGATCTCGCCCCAGCGGCACACCACGACCACCTTGCGCTTGCTGGACCACAGCTTCTCGAACTGGAGGCCGGTCAGCAGGCGGCCCATGCGGGGTGGCAGATCGCCGGGCTCCGGCCGCTGCCCGGCCCCGCCGGCGGCTTCCCAGGCCCGGCGGGCATACGGGTTGACGATCTCGCGCTGGGCCCAGCCGTCCGGCGCGCCTCCGGCGATCCAGAGGCGCGGGCCGCCGTAGAACTCCAGGCCCTGCGGGTAGCGCTTCAGCGTCACGATCAGTTCGTCTGCGGGCCGTGGGTGGCTGCGGAGATACGCCGCCAGCGCGTGGGAGGAGCCGATCGCGTCGATGCGGGCGAGGCCCAGGTCGAGACACCACCATGAGCAGGCGACGGCGCCGATCACGGCCGCCACGCGCCCCACCACGACGTGACGCCGCAGCCCCCACAGCCACGCGGCGAGGAGCATGCAGCCGCCGGCCGCCATGATGAGCGGGCCGCCCGGTGCCCAGCGCTCGGCCTCGAGATCCGACGGCATGCGACCGGTGGCGAAGGGGAAGAACAGACCTGCCTGCAGCAGGACCCCGGCGCTCAGCAGCCCCAGGCCGCACAGCACGGGCAGCGCTCGCGCCTGCCAGCCGCGCTGCGGGACCAGACCGTCGAGCCGCGCCCCCACGAGCACGAAAAGCGGCGCGGCCGCGGGCAGCAGGTAGTTCAGTAGCTTGCGCGTCGAGCTGCTGTAGAGCAGGAACGCCGCGAGGAACCACAGCCACGCGATGCGTCCCGCGCGCACGCGCTGTCCGCCGGCCAGCGAGAGCTCTGCCGGCAGCGCTGCATCCCACGAGTACGGGCCCCACGGTGAGCACGCCAGCAGACCGAGCAGCGGTCGACCGGCGCGGCCGCCGCGCGTCACCCGCGCGTAGCCGCCCCACGCCAGCGGCGTCCACGGCGTGAGGTAGAGAATCACGATCGGGACGTAGAACCAGAACGGGTGGAACGCCCGGTGGTCGCCTGTCCCGAAGCGGCCGAAGTGCTCGTAGACGATGAAGTGCTGCACCCACCCGGGCTGCGCGCGCTCGACCAGCACGTACCAGGGCAGCGCGATGAGCAGCGCCACGCCCCAGGCCCACGGCGAGAAGAGCATGCGCAGCACGCTGCGCCAGGACACGCCGGCGACGATCCAGCCGACTGCGACCAACGTGGGCACGACGACGACGAGCGGTCCCTTGATCAACAACCCGCAGCCGACCGCCGCCCCGAGCAGGATCTGGGGGGCGCGGCCGCCACGCGTCAGGCCTAGCCAGCTTGCATAGAGCGCCGTCGCGATAGCCGCCGCCAGGGGCATGTCCATCTGCGGCCCGACCCGCGAGCCGATGATGCCGGCCGCGCTCGTCGCAGCGAGCATGGCGGCCCACCAGGCCTTGCGCTCACTGCCGGTCCAGCCCCGCGCGAGCAGGAAGATCATCAGCGCCCAGAGCGCCCCGGCGAGCAGCGTGGGCAACCGCGCGATGTACTCGCTGCGGCCGAAGAGCGTCGTGGGGACAGCCTGGATCCAATAGACGAGGGGCGGCTTGTCCATGAACGGCATGCCGTTCAGGTGCGGCACCACCCAGTCGCCGCTCGTGACCATGTTGACGGCCACACTCGCGTAGCGCCCCTCGTCCGCGTCGAAGAGGTCGCGCTCCCAGGCGAAGAGCGACAGCGCGAGGTACGCCACGAGGAAGACGACCCAGGCCGTGTGCCCTCCCTGGCGTGATCCTGTCTCTGACCGCACGCTGCCCATGGCCGAGACGGTACCGGAAGGGGCCCGCCCCCCACCAGGGAACCTGCGCACGGAGGCGGACGTCTCAGGCTTCCCGGGTACGATCCCTCGCTTGCCTCGAGGAAGGAGTCCATCGTGGCCGGCGCCTACATACCCAATGAGATCGAGACCCGGTGGCAGCAGCGCTGGGAGGCCGCAGAGGCTTTCCGCGCAGACGATGCCGATCCGCGTCCCAAGAAGTACGTCCTGGACATGTTCCCCTACCCCTCCGGGGACGGGCTGCACCTGGGCCACGTGGAGAACTACACGATCTCGGACGTCGTCGCCCGCTACGCCAGACAGCGTGGCTTCAACGTGCTCCATCCGATGGGCTGGGACGCCTTCGGACTGCCCGCCGAGCAGTACGCGATCGAGAACCAGGTCCACCCGCGCGATGCCGTCGCCCGCAACGTGGGCATCTTCAAGGCCCAGATGCAGCGGATGGGCTGGTCCTACGATTGGTCGCGCGAGATCAACACGACCGATCCCGACTACTACAAGTGGACGCAGTGGATCTTCCTGAAGTTGCACGAGAAGGGCCTGGCCTTCATGGCCGAGGTCCCCGTCAACTGGTGTGAAGCCCTGGGCACCGTCCTGGCCAACGAAGAGGTCATCGACGGCAAGAGCGAGCGCGGCGGGCACCCGGTCGTCCGCAAGCCCATGCGCCAGTGGCTGCTGAAGATCACGGAGTACGCCGACCGCCTGCTGGAAGATCTGGACGGCCTGGACTGGCCCTCGCACCTGAAGCAGATGCAGCGCGAGTGGATCGGGCGCTCCGAGGGCGCCGACGTCACCTTCACGATCGGCGACGAGCACGAGTTCACCGTGTTCACGACGCGACCCGACACGTTGTTCGGCGCCACGTTCTGCGTGTTGGCTCCCGAGCACCCCCTGGTCGACGGGATCACGACCGACGCGCAGCGCTCGGGCGTGGACGAGTACGTCGCCAAGACCTCACGCCGTTCCGAGCGTGACCGCATGGCGGACGTCAAGACGAAGTCCGGCGTGTTCACGGGTGCCTTCGCGACGAACCCCGTCAACGGCGCGCAGATCCCGATCTGGATCGCCGACTACGTCCTGATGGGGTATGGCACCGGCGCCATCATGGCCGTCCCCGGCGGCGACCAGCGTGACTGGGAGTTCGCCGAGACCTTCGACCTGCCGATCATCCGCACCGTCGCGCCGCCCGAGGGCTTCGACGGCCAGGCCTGGGAGGGCGAGGGCGCGGCGATCAACAGCGGCTTCCTGGACGGCATGCAGGTCCCTGAAGCCAAGCGCACCATGATCGAGTGGCTGGAAGAGAAGGGCGTGGGCTCCGCCCGCGTCACCTACCGCCTGCGCGACTGGCTGTTCTCACGCCAGCGCTACTGGGGTGAGCCCTTCCCGATCGTCCATCGCGAGGACGGCTCCTACGCGGCCCTGCCGGCCGACGCCCTGCCGATCCGCCTGCCGGACGTAGCGAGTTACAAGCCGACCGGCACCGGCGAGAGTCCGCTGGCTGCCGTGGAGGATTGGGTCCGCACGACCGACCCGGCCGACGGCGCCCCCGCGCTGCGCGAGACCAACACGATGCCCCAGTGGGCCGGCTCCTGCTGGTACTACCTGCGCTTCGCCGATCCCTTCAACACGAGCGCCTTCTGCAGCAAGGAGCGGGACGAGCAGTGGCTGCCCGTCGACGTCTACGTCGGCGGCGTCGAGCATGCCGTGCTGCACCTGCTGTACGCGCGCTTCTGGCACAAGGTGCTCTTCGACCTGGGGTTGGTCCACACGCAGGAGCCGTTCCAGCGCCTGGTCAACCAGGGCATGATCCTCTGCCCGTCGTATCAGACGGAGGAGAACGGCTCATACCTGCGCATCGAGGACGTCGAGATCCGGGACGGCACGCCCTACGTCAAGGCGACCGGCCGACCCGCGTACTCCATCGTCCAGAAGATGAGCAAGTCGAAGAAGAACGTCATCAACCCGGATGAGATCATCCGCGAGTTCGGTGCGGACACGCTGCGGCTGTACATGCTGTTCATGGGGCCGCCGGACGCAGACAAGCTGTGGGATCGCTCGGGCATCCAGGGCGTCTACCGCTTCCTGAACAAGGCCTGGCGCCTGGTCGTCGGCGACGACCGACGTGAGCCCCGCCCCCGAACGTCCGACGCAACGTCCGGCGCCGCGCGCCACGCCCTGCACACTGCCATTCACGGCGTCACGCAGGACATGGAAGCGCTCGCCTACAACACGGCCATCAGCAAGCTGATGGTCCTGTTGAACGCGATGGGCGACCTGGACACCATTCCGGAGGAGATGGTCGACGCCTTCCTGCGCATGCTGGCTCCGTTCGCGCCGCACATGGCCGAGGAGCTCTGGAGCGCGACCGACCGAGAGGGCTTCGCCTCGCTGGCCGACTGGCCGACCTACGACGAGTCCGCGCTGAAGACCGACACCGAGGAGTACGCGGTGCAGGTCAACGGCAAGGTGCGCGGCAAGCTGGTGATCGCGGCTGAGAGCCCGGACGAAGCCATCCTGGCGGAGGCCGTGGCGCTGGCCAACGTGGCCGAGCACATCGCCGGCAAGACCCTGGTCAAGCAGATGGTCGTGCGCGGCCGGTTGGTCGTGCTGGTGGTGAAGTAGGGCGCCTACTTCGCCGGAGCGCCGTCCTTCTTGGGTGCATCGCCCTTGGGTGCATCGCCCTTGGGTGCATCGCCCTTGGGTGCATCGCCCTCGGGAGCGTCGCCCTTGGGCGCCGCCTCCTCCTTCTTGGGCTCGTCCTTCTTCGCGGCATCGTCCTTCTTCGCCGCGTCGCCCTTCGCGGGCGGCTTGTCGGCGGCAGACGGATCCATGGCGAGTTCCGTCTCATCCGGGGTCACACAGACGGCGTACAGGGGGCCCTCGTGGCCCTGCATCCGCGGCCTGAACGCGCCGCCCTGGCCCTTCGCCCACATCCAGAGGCCGCCCTTGGCATCGCCCGCGAAGATCCACACGCCGTCGACACTCGTCGAGACGCACGTAAGCACGCCGGCCTCCGGCGCAGCGTGCGTCGTGGCGACCTGCATGTCCTTCGTCGCGACCGCAAGGACCCCGTTCGCCGTCGTCGCGTATAGCAGCGCCCCGTCGGGTGCGAGCGCGATCGAGGTGACGGCCGCCGGCAGCTTGTCCAGGCGGCCGGCGGGCTTGCCCGCCGCGTCGAAAGCCGCAAGGGAGTTGTCCCGACCCGCGGCATAGATACGCGAGCCGTCCTTGGCCACGGCCAGGGCCGCGACGGGAGAGCCGAGGATGATCGAGTTCACCTCGGTGCCCTTCTGCGTGTCCCAGACGATGATGACGTCGTCCTCGCCACCGGAGTAAGCCCGATTGACGTCCTCGGATGTGGCGACGCACGTCACCGCCTTCTTGTGGCCGCTGAAGGCCGTCAGCTTCTGGGTCGCGATCTCGACCTTCCCGACCTTGGCCGAGGCCCCCATCGCCACGTAGGCGAACTGACTGTCGTCATCGACCGCGATGCTGCGCGCTGCGCCCTCGAGCGCAACGGTCGCCACCGGCTTGCCGTTCGACGCGTTCCAGATCCGGAGGCTGCGATCCTCTCCACCCGACAGGATGTGAGCCTCGTCCGGTGAGAGCGCGATGCCGAACACGGCATTCTCGTGACCGGTCATCTGCCCCGTCGGCTTGCCCTGGTCGAGGGACCAGATCCGCACGGTCCTGTCCTGTCCAGCGCTGAAGGCGCGCATGCCCTCGGGCGGCTGCATCGCGGGAGCCGCGGCCGCCGCCTTCTTCGGCTCGTCCTTCTTGGGCTCGTCCTTCTTCGGCTCGGCAGGTTTGCTGCCCGGAATCTCGAAGACGAGGATTCCGTGCGCACCGGTCTGGTCCGAAGCAACCAGGCGACCTGGTAGCTGGCCGTCGGCCGCCAGCGAGCTCAGCCGCACTCCCGGCCCCGGGCTCGGCTGGGCGCCCCAGGCAGGCTCAGCCGTCCTCTCGGGCGCCTTGCCGTCGTCACCCTTCTCGGGCGGCTCCTCGGTGTCGGACGTGGCGGCCTCGTACCAAGCCTGCAACGTACGGCCGGTGATGTCGTAACAGCGGCCCTCCTCGGCACGGCCGCGCACCTGCATGAAGAGGCGCGAATCCGTCAGATCCGGCGTCGTCGTGAGCACGAACGCGCTGATCACGGGGTTGGCCGCCTCCTTGGGCGTCACATCCACCCACACCGGCTCGCGCTCGAGCTTCTTGCCGGCCTTCGGGTTGATGAACGGTCGCACGAAGACGCCGCGCCCGTTCGCCCCGTAGATGAGCAGACCAGATGCCGCATCGATCGCCACGAAACGCGCGTGGTTCCAGTTCGCCTTGGCCTTCTTCTGCGCGGGCTTGTCCTTGCGCCCGACCTTGAGCAGGCCGGTCCGGTCCTCCCACGATGCCCCGCCGTCCCAGGACTCGAAGATGCCGCCGTTCTCGTCCTTGGCGCTCCAGACGTCCCGGGTCGTGCGCGCCGCGACCACGAGATGTTCCTCGTTGCCCGCATCGACCGCCAGGGCCGCAGCCCATGTCTCGGACGAGCCGGGAATGGACGCCGACGTCTGCCACGAGGCGCCGTTGTCGAGGGACGTCAGCACGACGCCGTCGCGGTCGAACAGGATCCGCAATGCACCGGTCTTCCCATCGGCGGCCTTCCCCCGGTGAACGGCGACGATACGCGCCTCGGCATCGGTCGTGGGGCTGCCGTCGCGCGGCGGATACAGCGGCAGCCACGTGGCGCCGTCGTCCGTGCTGCGCAGGAGGGTCCGGCCTCCCGCGAGCCATGCATGCTCCTCGGTGTCGGGCATGAGGATGCCAGGCTTCTCGCCGAGCAGGCCCACACGCGACCAGGTGTCGCAGCGGTCCGCACTGCGGTACACGACGCCGTGCTCGGAGACGGCGAGGTGCATGCCGTCCCGCGCGGGATGCACACCCGCGAGGGCCATCGCAGGCGTGACGGCGGGGATGATCTTCCGCTCCGCGTCGGCAGGGTGATCCGCAGGCGGCTCGACGACGCTGAAGGTCTTGCCGCCGTCATTGGAGACGTACAGTCCCGTCACGGGCGAAGCGAGATAGACCTGCTTCTTGTTCTTCGGGTGCGGGTAGACCTCGCGAATGACTGCGCCCCGGTATCCGCCGGGCGCGTCGGTCGCCGGCTCGCTGCCGGGCGGCGTGTACGCCCCCCCATACGCAGCCCACTTCTTGTGCGGACCGTCTTCACTCATCTCGATGCCACGGTCGGCCCAGATGACGTACAGACGCTTCTTGACGTGCGGGTCGGTGAACACCCCCAGCGCGTCGCCGCGAGCGAGCGGCTTCTTGTCCCAGCTCTTGCCGGCGGTCTTCGAGCGCCAGACCCCGCGGGCATCCGCGAGGAACAGATCCCGACCCACGATGCGTGTGAGGCCGCGGACACTGTGGATGCCAGGCCCGCCAGGATCGTTCCGCTTGAAGCTGCGTCCGCGGTCGTCGCTGTAGTAGACGGCCTCACGACCGGCGACGGTCAGTACCTTCTCGGTCTTGGGGTCGAGCCGAACGAAGAACGTGTCGTTGCCGAGCTTGGACTTGGGCAAGGCCGTGCCGGCGATCTCTTCCCAGCTCTTGCCGCCGTCGGTGGACTCGTGCAGAGCGCCGTTGTGCGCTCCGTCGTTGCGTGTTCCGACGAGGAGCCGCACGCTCTTCTTCTGGTCGACGCGTACTTCCCAGCTGAGGTGCGTGCTCTTCAGCTTGTCCCAGCTCAGCGATGCCAGGGCTCCGCTCGTGATGCTGCTCCAGGAGCCGCCGCCATCCTCAGAGCGGTAGATCTGACCGTCCGACACCAGGTAGAGGACCTTGACGTCGCGGGGGTCGAGGCTGATCCGGACCTCGGACCGGAGACCGGGGCGCTTGTCCTCGGGGATGCCCTTCAGCGCGGGCAACCAGGTCTTGCCGCCATCGGTGCTGCTCGCCGGCCCCAGTCCATGGACGTGGGCCCACAACACGTCGGGAGCCTTCGGGTGGATCCGGAGGCAGGAGATGCCACGGACCTCCAGCCCCTGCTTCGCGCCGACGCGCCACGTGTAGCTGTCCTGCGGCTCGTCCTCGCCCCACGCAGGAAGAGCGAGGAGGACGAGGAATGCTGCTGCCCCGACAAGGCAGCGCCAGTCCACCAAGCCACACCGCCCCCGCGACCGCTCGTCCCTCTGACCCATGGAGACTCCTTCCGCACGCCGCTCCTGCCCACGGGCCGGAATCGACGAAAGCCGAGAATAGCAAAGGGGTTGAGGCGCGGCCAGCGCCACGGGCCGGTCCCTGGGGCGAAGTGACCGCCGCACGCCCCGTAGAGGTCCGTCAGGACCGTTCCCAGGGCAAGAACGGGCGGCCCGCTCCGGGGGCGTGAGCACGAAGATCGCTCGAAGGGCGCTTCAGCGCCGGGGCTTGCGCTTGGTCTGCGGGCGCTTGGGCCGGGAAACGGCCGCTGCCGTACGGGCCGCCGGACGCGCCGCGGCGCCGCTGAAGCCCTCCGCGGCGTCCAGGACCCCGTCGAGGAAGGCCGCCATGCCGGCGCGGATCTCAGGCGGCGAGAGGATCTCGGCCTGGGGCCCGTAGCGGGCCACGTGCGTGTAGAGCCAGCGAGGCCGGCCCGGAGCCATGCGGAAGGTCTTCACGACCCGGCCGTCGGGCAGCTCCTGCAGGGACTTGCGGTCCGTTTCCTCGCGCATGCGGGCCGCGAGGCTCTGCTCGAAGCGCACCTTCACGGCCAGATCGTCTGCCTGGGGCGTGTAGAGATCATCGCGACGGAACTGCTCCGCCGTGAAGTCGTCCGGGACCTCGTACTCCTCGTCGGGCAGCAGCACGGCGCTTCGCAGACGGTCCACGCGGAAGGAGACCATGCGATCGCGGAGCCGATCGTGCGCGATGACGTACCAGTGCCCGCGGTGATCGATCAGCCCGTAGGGCTCGATCGTGCGCTCCGTCACGTCGTCCCGACTGGCGGTGTAGTAGACCGCCCGGACGGCGATGTTGCGCCCCATGGCCTCCTTGAGGAGGCAGATCGTCTCGGTGACGAGGTCCGACGGAGGCGTCCCCGCCACGTGGCGATCGAAGGTGTCCAGCGCCGCGCGGTCCGGGCCGCCGAGCAACTCGCGCAGCTTACGGCGCAGGCGCGGAGCTGCATCGCCGAACGCGGGCAGGCGCCCGCCCGACACACTACGCAGCGCCAGATCGATGGCCAGGGCCTCCTGGAGCGTGAGGTGCACCGGCCGGCTCAGATGCTCCGCGAAGCGGATGCTCACGCTGTCGCCGTGGATCGCGAACACGAGGTAGTTGTGCGGCAGATACGGCGGCACCCCGCACATCGTGAGGACCTCGGTGATGTCCTCCCAGATCTCCGCATCGCGAACGCCGAAGATGGAGGCGAGCTCCGGAATACGGATTCCGGGCCGCGCACGGATGAGCGGAATCATCGCCAGACAGCGGCGGATGCGATCGCGAGCTACGGTTGACATGCGGCGCGATTCTACGGGCCCGGTCGCGCGCAGCAACGGGCTGCATCAGATTCGCGCGTGGAAGACGACCGATCAGGAGCGCGGTGTGACGAGGGACCACGCGCGCGGCGCCTCGGCCAGCTCGCGGAGGTGGCGGGTCAGGCCCGCACGCGTAGCCGAGCGCAGCGCGTCGACACCCGCGCCAGGTGCTGCCCCTTCGAGCGCCAGGGCCAGCATCCAGTGGGCGCAGGACTCGGGGCCGTTGAAGACACGCAGATGCCGCCCAAGGAACTTGCGCCGGCAGCGCTCGACCTCCTCGTCCGTCAGACCATCCGCCGCGGCCGCTCGGAGCGCCGACTGCAGCGCCCGGCGGTACGGCGCCACGTCGTCGACTTCAGCACTCAGGAGCGCGAAGGCGTAGTCCGTCTCCGCCTCGTAGCCCGCCGAGAACGTGTCGTCGACCAGCCCCTGCCGGTAGAGCGGAGCCTGGATGCGGCCGCCATCGCCGAAGAGGATCTCCATCAGCATCGAGCCCTGGATCCTGCGCTGGATCCGGCCACGCAGGCCCCGGCCGGGCCGATCCTTGAGCCCGAGGAGGGCGTGCGGCCGGCTGATCGAGAGGCTCTCGCGGATCTCCCGGCGCGCCACGCGCCGAG
>JAHEIK010000076.1 GCA_024639415.1 Planctomycetota bacterium | reverse complement strand
GGCCAGCTGCCGAGCGGTGCGAAGCGGATGGTCCCGGACGTCGCACCGCCGCGACCGTCCGTCACCCGGTAGGTGCCGGCACTGTGCCAGGCAAGCCGGATCATGAGCGGCCCGTAGTGCCCGTAGTCGGCCGGCCACCAATCCTGCGAAGTGGTGAGCGTCTTGGCGATGTCCTTCTTCAGGGCCGCGAGGTCGAGCTTTGCAAACTCCTTCGCATAGTCGAAGTCCGGGTCCATCGGATTGCTCTTGCGAGAGTGCTGATGGAGGATCTCGAGCCTCAGCTGGTTCGGCCACCAATCCCCGTACGACCTGACCCCGGCCGCGGTATGGCGCTGGGGCTCGTGCATCACCGGGCACTTGGCGCCGGGCTCCGCCTTCTCCTCGTCGGCCTGGGCTTGGCCTGAGAACCCAGAGACCAGGGTCAGGCAGCCCAGCGTCAGGGCGACCAACCAGAGTGAACTTCTACCGCTCGTGCTTCGCATGCTGTTTCCTCGCGCAGCCCCGCCTCGGGGGCTCTCTCTCGTCTCACTTGCTGCAAACGTTGATGCTCGAAGCCCACGTGATGTTTCAGGGTTGTGACCCCAGGGACCAGCCAACCGACTCACGACACGTGCGCATCGAATCTACCCCCCATGGGGTCTGACCCACTTCACCGGACTTCGACCCCAAGTCGACTGCATGACTCATGCCACGAGAGGGCGGCGAAAGGAGCTACATGCGGTTCACGCGCTCACACCATGGGACTGCCGCGCGTCGGCAGCACTGGAAACGAGGGTGCCACGACGCAGGATGGGCCAGGTTGCCCATGTGGGTGTGGATGCGCAGCAGCAGGGCGCGCAATCAGGACCAGGTTCACCGGTGCGAATCCCGGTGAAGTGGGTCAGACCCCGTTCAGGGGGGATTCGGAGCCGTCGCTCGCGGATCCCGTCGATCAGAAGAGAGAAAGCACCTCGCGCAGCGTCGGGGTAGCGTGCGGGAAGTTCACCCCGCGCTGGAACGCCGTCGTCCAGGCGTGGTCGCTCTTCTGCGCGATCATGCCGATCGCACCCAGCGCACGCCTGCGCGTCCACACGTCGGCGTCGTGATCGTTGGCCACGCGGATCAGGGCCGGCAAGGCGCGGCGGTCACCCAGCTCCCCCAGCACGCGCGCCAGGGCGGCCTTGACCTCACCCGACTTCGTCGTCGCAAGCGTCTCGACGAGCGGGGCGATCAGTGCCGGATCTGCCGTGAAGCCGAGCCCCACGGCGGCCCGGTAGCGCAGCTCGCCCTCGCCATCGGTCCGCACGACCTCGAGCAGCTCCGCTCGCCTGGACTTGTCGCCCAATACGCCGAGCGTCTCGGCCACGGTGCCCTTGATGAGCTTGTCCTTCGACTGGTCGTAGAGCTTGTGCAGCTGCGGCAGCACCTTCTTGTCGCCGAGCAGACCGAGGGCGGTGACCGCCGCCGCCTGCCGCTCCTTCATGCCGCCCTTCGTGACGATCTCGAGCAGCTCGTCGCGCACGAACGCCGCGTGCTCCGGGAACCCACGTCCGAAGAGCGCACCCGAGATGCACAGCCACGCGAGATCGCTCTTCTGGATGTTGCGCCCGGCGAAGGCGGCGCGGTAGTAGCGCTCGAGCTTGCGGGCCACGGCCGCGCGCGCAGCGTCCGGCTCGTTCTCGTCCGAAGCGGGCTGTGCGTGGGCCATCTCGCCGATGGCGAGGATCCCGAAGCGGCGCGCGTTGTCGTCCGGATCGCGGCGAGCCGTCGCAATGAGGCCGTCGAGCAGACCGGGTCGGGCGCGCGGGCCGAGCGTGGCCATGGCCAGGGCGCTGGACTGGCGCACCGCCGTCGGCTTCCGGAAGCGCTCGAGAATCGGCTGCAGCTCCGGCACGAGGACCGTCTCGTCCCCGGCCTTCGCCAGCGCCGTGGGCACCGCGGCGAGGACCACGTCCCCCCACGCGCCCGCGCGCAGGTTCTTGATGAGGAAGCCCGTGATGCGGCGCTTCTCACCGGAGTCCAACTCCTTCGCAAGAGCCCCGAGACTCATGACGGCACAGGCCTTGAGATCGACGCTCTTGGTGCGGCCATCCTCGAGGATGCGCTGCAGATCCGCCGCCGCCTCCGGCTGCCCCGACTGCCCCAGCGCGATGGCGGCGTACGCTCGCGTGCGCTCCGGGATGTTGCCGTTCTTGGCCAGCAGCGCGCGCCCGTCCTTCGTGTCATGCAGGATCCCGCGCAGGTCGGCCAGCGCGTCCTCGTGACGGACGACGCCGAGAGCGAGGATCATCAGGTCGCGGTAGAGGTTCGACTTGTCGCCGATGTAGGCGCGCACCGTCTTCACGACCTCCGGAGCGTGCTTGGCCCTGGCCGCACGCGCCCAGGCCATCAACGCCGTCGCGCGCACCTGCTTGTCCTTGCCCAGAGCCAGCGTCTTGAGCAGAGGAATCACGGTCGCATCGACCTCGGCGTCCGAGGCGCGGCGCCCCACGTCGGTCGTGCGCTCGCCCGTGACGACCGCACTGTCGTGGTAGCGCGCCCGGAGGTTCAGGAACGCATGGCGGTTCAGGCGCCACCAGGCTTCCCAGCGCGCGACGGTGCTGCTGCCGCGACCGCGCAAGCGGCCGCCGGGCAGGGTCGGAGTCGTCGGACCGGCTCTGCCGTCGCGCGGCGAGAACGGGTCGGTGAAGTCGGGATTGTCCCAGTCGACCGGACCGGGATCGACGAAGCCGGGCCCCTGGATGTAGGCGGCCTCCTCCACCGTCAATCCCTGCGCATCCAGCCAGCGCCCGAGCCCCTCGTCGTGCTTGAGCTCGGGCAGAAAAGCGATGTTGTTCCGCTTGGCGAGGCGCTCGAGCAGCGCGCCGTCGCCGGCTACGTCGATGAGGTTGGCGAGCGCACAGCGTGTCCCGTGCCGGTCGATGAGATGCGGGATCGCCTCGCCCGGGTAGTCCTCGTTCTGGGCAAAGCGGCCACGGACTCCGTAGTCCAGCAGGGCCTCGAGGTTGCGCGCGCGGTTGGCGCGCTGCTCCGGGCTGAGGTGCGACACGTCGCGTGCCCGCAGCTCCGCCACGACGCGGGCCGCGTGCCCGGCCTTCCATGCGTCCTGCGCTGAATCGTGGGCCGGTGCAGCGTGCTTTCCGCGCGCGACGAAGATGGCGAGAGCCGCCACGAGGATGGCCGCAGCCACGAGGAACCCATTGCGCATCGCACCACCTCCAGACGGCCGGCATGCGGGCGCCCCGTCAGGGGCTTCTAGCCCACGAGACCGGGCGCCGGACCGTGGGTGTCCCCCACGCGATACCGGCCGGAAGACCCAGCCTACTTGGAGGAAGCCTTGGGCGTCGAGGTCGAGGCGGCCTGGATCAGCCTCGGAACGTCGTAGGCGCGGGAGGCAACGTCACGGATGTGCTTGCCGATCACGCCCAGCTTCACGTGCAGGCGTCCGACCTCCGGCTCCGCCACGGCTTGATGCAGCGTGCCGTGGTTGCGCGCCTCGCCGTACATGGCGGTCGCGGTCTCCTGGACCTTGTCGCCGCGCGGAAACGCCGCCTTGCCCATCCAAGTGAAGAGCCCGGCGACGTCCAGCGCCTTCTCGGGCTTGTCGGTCCCGTTCACACTGTGCAGCGTCTTGTAGCGCCAGCGCGGATGAAGCTCGAAGTAGCCCTTGGGCTCCTCGCGGCAGCGGTGGTGGTTCGTGCACGCCAGACAGACGGCGGGCGCGGCGTCCTTGCCGAGTTCGGTCGTGGTGTCCGTCAGCCGCATCGTGCAGCCGTCGTCCATGTCCTTGCGGCAGTCGTACTCCAGGACGGCAGCACACGGGACGCCGTCCTTGCGCTGGGGCGCAATCACCATGAGATTGTTGCCGTAGAGCGTCGGCCATGAGCGGACGAGGTCACGGGCCTGCGTGCACGCATCCGCACCGTGCGTTTGCTCCAGCAGGCGGCGGACGGCGAGCAGGCGCGGCACGTTCGGACGCAGCGCCTTGTCCATCGTCGGCTTGATACGTACGTCGTGGATGGCGACGAACACGCCATGCACGTTCATCCCGGTGAGCGTCCCGATGCAGCCCGGGTAGCTCACGCCCACCTGCCCGGGACGCTTGCCATCCGGCGCGCGCACCACGACGTACTGGTGCTTGAGCACGAGATCGAAGGCTGGGAAGTCGAAGTTGCGGCCTACCAGCGTCTTGCCGTCCTTCGTCAGGTCCCCCCAGAGTGCGAGCGAGGAGCAGCCGAGCCCGTACCAGTCGCCAAACGTGTTGAGCGCTTTCAGGTCCACGAGCGTGAAGGCTCGTCCGAGCGTGTCGATCGTGAGGCGCTCGGCCGGCAGCTTCGCCTTGACGCCGGCGAAGAGGCCCTCCATCTCCGCCAGCTCGCGCTCCGCGAACTGGAAGCGCGGGATCACGAGCTTCGTGAGCAGCGTGCTGTAGAGCTGCTTGAAGCGCTTGTTCATGATGCGCTCGAAGTCGCGCTCGACACCCTCCACGATCTGCTCAGCCAGCAGGTAACCCTGGGCGAAGCCACGCTCGCGCGGCGTGCCCCAGAGCGTCAGGACCCGTTGCCCCCCCACGACCTCCAGCCGGCCCTTGACGTCGACCCGCGCCTCGACCTTGGCCTTCGCCGGGGGTGCGGCGGTCTCCTCCGCGACGGCGGGCAGGCTCACGAGGGCGAGGAGCAGAACGACGAACAGGGCTTGGCGGAGGGGCTGCATGGGCCAGAGCTTAGCGCAGGAACGGGCGGGTGATCCGCCCCCGCTCGAACTTGGGCACGAGCCGAGTCTCGCGGGAATCGAGCTTGAGGCGCAGCCGCAACGAGGCGGCATAGGAGGGCGAGGCGCTCAGACTCAACGGCACGAGGAGGTGCAGTTCGGCTCGCGTGCGGCCATCGAAGGTCAGCTTGACGATGGGCAGGCGCACGGCGCCCGCTGGGTAGTCCTGCTCGAGGACGTTCAACGTTGCCGCCTTGACCGGCCGGTTGAGCGGGTAGTAGGCCTCGCGCAGGTCCGTGCGGAGGAACGCCACGAACCCCTGCATGAGGGCCACGAAGTAGGTCCCGGGGCGCATGTCGGTGCGCCGCATGCGTGCAGGAACGCGCCCGCCGTAGAAGCCTCCGCGCTGTGAGTCCCCGTAGACGTCCAGCACGTGCATGTCCGTGTGGAAGAGCCCCAAAAGGACCGGCGTCACGCTGGAGCGGGCGATCAGGGTCTCCACGTCCTCGACCAGGGGAAACGGCAGCGCAACGGCACCACGGCCGCGCGCTGACGCTGCGGCGACGCGCAGCCCCTGCGCCACGAGGGACTTCACCCCGGCCGGCGGCTTGTCGCGATTGTCTTCGCCCGCCACGCGCTCGAAGACCTCGGCCTGCGCGCCGGCCCAGCCCTCGAAGAGCCGCGGCTCAAGCAGCGCGGGGTCGATGCGGGTGTGTGCGCGCGCCCGGTAGTGCATCGCCGGAAGCCGGCTCTGCCCCGGCTCCTCCCAGCGAGCCGTGCGAATGCCCGTCCAGCGGCGCCGCTGGCCGGGCGCCGGCGCACCGGCCGGGTCGTCGGCCCGCCATGCGCGCATGGACGAGCGCACGTCCCACGGCTCGCGATCGTTCACCGAGCCGCCGCGCACGACGAGGTTGGCCCCCGGCACGACCCCGGGCGCCTGGACGCCACCGGGATACACGTCGAGGTAGCTGCTGGTCCACTCCGACACGTTGCCCAGCATGTTGAAGACGCCGATCCACGACGTGCCGCCGGGATGGTGCGTGACCGGCTTGGTCTCCGGCTCCACGCCGCGGCGCAGGGGGCGGCCGCCGTTGACGTGCGTGGCGAAGCCGCGGCCGCGTGAGTCCCACGGGAAGCGCAGGCCCTTGGGCCCGCGGGCGGCGTACTCCCACTGCTGCTCGGTCGGAATGTGGCGGCCGCGGAAGAGGGCGTACTCGATCGCCTCCTCCATGGAGATGTCGCGCACCGGGTAGTCACCGCGCTGCGCGTCGTAGACGGCGCCCGGCCACGTGCCCGGCGGCAGGCGGTCGTAGAACACGAGTCGCACACCACGCGGCACGTCCCGGTCGCGAACGCGCTCGTAGGTCTTGTCGACGTCGATCACGCCGTCCCGGTCCTTGACGACGAGACCCTTCCAGGCGCTGAGCAAGGCGAGGCGGTTCGCCCAGAAGAGCTGCCGTGCGGTGACCTCCCCCACATCGAGATTGGCGGGACGCTCGGGAATCAGGTACTCGACGATCTCGCTCAGTTTCCGGCGCTTGTGCCTGGAGGTGTTGTAGAGGATGCGTGCCGTCGCATTCAGGTAGCTCAGGTACTGATGGTTGCGCGTCTCGAAGCGATCGAAGAAGAACTCCTCGAGCCGGACGTGGTGCACGGGTGCCTCCATGAGCAGCCCGACGTACTCCGACACCCGCGCTGCATTCACGAGCCCCCGCACGTAGTCCAGCGGCGAGCCGATGACGGCCGTGCCCTCGGGCACACGCACGCTGGGCGTCGCGCGTGCGTTGACGCGTGCCACGCCGCCGAGCAACCGCGTGCGGAACGCGTCGGTGTGGAAGTCCGGCAGCGGCGCCTCTTCCTCCTCCCCCTCGTCGGGCGGGAGGAAGGCCGGCTCGGGATCGCCCGCCTCTTCGTCCGGCGGCTGCATCACGTCCGGTTGGATGCGCTCGGGCGGAGCCTCGGCCGGGGGGGGCGGCGGACGCAGCTCCGGGCCCGGCTCGGGTCGAGCCTCGCGCTTGGGCAGCGGGCCCGGCTCCTTGGGGATCGGATCGGGCTCGAGCCATGTCGGCGGGAGGTCGGCCGTCTTGTCGCTCGGCTCCGTCGCGGGCGACTCCGTGAACGTCTCGAAGGCCCACCAGACGGCGAGCGCGAGGGCCAGGCTCGCCACGGCGAGGGCCAGGAGGTTCTGGGGACGATCAGCGCGCATGCCGGACCCATGATGGCACGGATCCCCCCGCCGGAAGGAGGGGTGTGTTCCTCGGACGCCGCGGAGCGGGCGCTACGTCCCGGCGGTCATCGGAAAGAGCGCGTCGAGCGCGCTCCGCACCTCATCCGTGATCTCGACGTCCAGCGCGCCGAGGTTCTCGCGCAGCTGTTCCAGGGTCGTCGCACCGAGGATGACAGACGAGATGCCCGGCTGCGCCGCGGCCCAGGCAAGCGCAAGCTGCGTGCGGCTGCAGCCGACGTCGTCGGCGATCTGCTTCATGGCCCGCACCTTGTCACGGCCGTCGCCCTCGAAGAGGCTCTCGCGCAGCCAGTCGATGCGCGCCAGGCGCGTGTCCTCGGGTACGGCGTCGTCGTACTTGCCCGTGAGCAGGCCCGAGGCGAGCGGACTCCAGACGACCAAGCCCATGCCGTGATCGGCGGCTGCCGGCTGGACGTCGCTTTCAACCTTGTCACGTGCGAGCAAGCTGTACTGCGGCTGCTCGACCTGGGGGCCGTAGGCGCCGCGCTTGTCGGCGATCGCGTGCGCCTCGCGGATCTGCGCGCCCGTCCACTCGCTCGTGCCCCAGTAGAGGAGCTTGCCCTGGCGCACGAGGTCCTCCATCGCACGCACGGTCTCTTCGAGCGGAGTCTCCTCGTCGTAGCGGTGGCAGAAGAGGATGTCGAGGTAGTCGGTGCCGATGCGCGTCAGGCTGCGCTCGACGGACTCCATGATGTGCTTGCGGGAGAGGCCACGATCGTTGACGTCCTGGCTCATCGGCCAGAAGCACTTCGACGAGATCACGAGGTGGTGGCGCGGCAGCGAGGCCAGCGCCTTGCCCATGATCGTCTCGGCCGCACCCAGCGCATAGACGTCGGCGATGTCGAAGAAGTTGACGCCGGCGTCGAAGGCGGCGTGCAGGATCTCGCGCGTCGTCTTCTCGCTCGTGATGGATCCGCCGAACGTCGTCCAGCCCCCCAGACTCAGCGTGCTCACCTTGGTGCCGCAGCGCCCGAGGGGGCGGTAGCTCATGTCACTCACGATGGGACCCTCCATACGACGCGCGCGACTCTACACCGCTGCCGGCTGTCAGCCGATCAGTGGCCAGGCGCTGCAGCCGCGCAGAAGCGCGGCCAGCACGATGAGGGCGACGCAAACCAGGAAGGCCGTGACGGCCAGCGGATTGCGCATGTGGCGCCGGAGCCGGCGGCGGCGGCCCTCGGGCCCGCGGTCCCGTGTCCTGCGCACAGGGGCCGGCGTGTGCTGAGCAGCGGCATCGTCTGCCGGCCTGGTCGGTCGGCGCCGGAAGCGAAAGCGGCGCCGTGCACGCCTGCGCGCCATCCGTTCCTCGTCACCCTCCCAGTCCGACCGTTCCGTGAGAACGGCCCAGAGCACGAAGCCGATGGCGGGGACGAACAGGAAGACCTTGAACAGCTCGATGTCGCCCTTGGTCCAGAGCACGTAGAGCCCCACCCCCGCGATGAGCAGGATCAAGGTCAGCATCGCCAACGCATCGGCGCGCGAGCGGCGCCGACGGGATGAGTCCGGATCGTGATCGGCTTTCACGGCCCCAGCCTAGCGCGGCGCCATCCCGAACATCCGGTCGGTCGTGTTCTCTGCGGTGTGGCAGCCCATGCACGTCGCGACCTTGCCCGCGCTGGTGACGGTCTTGCCGTCGGGCGTCAGCGTGCCGTAGACCCAGCCCTCGTCCGTGCCGTCGGTCTTGGGGTCGAGTTTGAGCAGGACGTAGAGCGACTCCTTGGCGCCCGCATGGAAGGGCTTGCCGTCGCGCTCGACGATCGTCTCGAGCGGCTTCCAGCCGCTGTGCTGCGGATTGCCGTCCCCCCGGCCGGGCTCAGCCACGAATGCCTCCTTGACCAGCACCTGGCCGACGGGCTGCTGCGCACCGGTCGCGACCTTCAGGTAGGCGTCTCGTTCCTTGGCGTACAGCCAGTAGAGCTTCTTGCCGTGGGTGCCCTCGTCCCCACTCGCGCTCTCGCGGATCGTGGAGGTGGGCGGGCGACGGCACAGCCCCGGGGCCCAGCGCATGACGTCGTCGAGGTTGCCGTAGGCCTCGGCGTAGTTCTCGACACCCTTGATGAGCGCCGCATGGAAGCGCTTGTCGTTGACGAACGCGGGCTCGGCCGGCGACTCATCCTCGAACGTCGGATCTTGCTGCAACTCGTTGAAGTCGATCGGATACCCGTTCGCCGCGACGGGTTTGTCTTCGTTCGCAGCGTCCTCGCCGCCGCAGGCGGCCAGGGTGAGCAGCAGGATGCCCGCGATGATTGCCGTCCGTCGCATGTTGCCTCCACGAACAAGGTACGCATGCGCGTCGGAGGAGAACGCAAGACGCCTGCAAATTCGCGGTCGCGCGTGCAACACCGCGCTCGGGCGTCGTCAGCACCCGCGTAGGGGCGCCCCAAGTCCGCCCGCGAAGCGGACGGACGCGTGCGCGCCCACTCCCGCCTACGTGCGGCGTGGCGCGTAACCGTCCGAACGACCAGCCGCCCACTCCCGCCTACGTGCGGCGGGGCGCGTAGCCTTCCGATCCCGTGTACGCGCAGCGAGCGGCTCAACTGGGCGCGTGCGGAAACGACGCGAGGGATCGCGAACGAGGCCTTGCCAACCCGTGCCCGCTCCCCTCTCATGTCGCGCCATGCGCAAGTTCATCGTGCTGACGACCATCAACCGCCCGACCCGCGCCACGCGCCTGTTCGCGGAGCGTCGGGGCTGGCAGCTCGTCGTCGTGGGCGACCTGAAGACGCCGCACGAGGCGTATGGGGACCTGGACTGCGTCTACCTGCACCCGGACCAGCAGCAGGAGCGCTACCCCGCGCTGAGCGAGGCCACGGGCTGGAACTCCATCCAACGCAGGAACCTCGGCTTCGCGGAGGCGTACGCCCGGGGCGCAGAGATCGTCGCGACGGTCGATGATGACAACGTGCCGTACGAGGCCTGGGGCGAGGATCTCCTCGTCGGTCGCGACGTCGAGTGTGATCTCTACGAACCCGCCGAGCGCGTGTTCGACCCGCTGTCGGTGACGACGTGCAGCGAGCTGTGGCACCGCGGCTACCCCGTGCAACTCCTCGAGCGCAAGAACGACGTACGCCATGTCGGCACCATCACGCGCCGTGTCCTGGTCCAGGCGGATCTGTGGGACGGCGACCCCGACATCGACGCGATCGCACGACTCACGCTCCGGCCGTCGGTCACCTTCGACGTCCAGCGTCCGTACGCCGCCACCCGCCCCGCTCCGTTCAACAGCCAGAACACGTTCCTGCACCGCGACGTGCTGCCCTACTACGCCGTCCTCCCCTACGTGGGCCGGATGGACGACATCTGGGCAAGCTACGTGCTCCAAGCACGCTTCCCGGACTGCGTCGCATACCACCGCGCCAGCGTGTTCCAGGATCGCAACGAGCAGGATCTCGTGACCAACCTCGAGGCCGAGGTCCTGGGCTACCGCCACACACTCGCGTTCGTGGACGGAGGCGCGGACCTGACGCAGGCCTGCGTGCCGGAGGCCACGCGCGCCTTCTACGCGGCGTACCGCGAGACCATGGAGCGCCTGGCTACCCGCGACGGCTGAGCAGCCCCTTCCGCCGCAGCAACTCCCGCAGGCGCTTGAGCGAACGCTTCAGGAACGGGCGCGGCGGAAGCCGCAGTGCCGTCGGCGTATGCGGCACGGGGACCTCACGCCGCTGCGCGTCCTCGCGCAGATCCGGACGCAGGTCCAGCCACGTCAACCGCTCTCCAACGGAGCGCGGCACGAGGATGTCTTCGTGACCGTAGGTCGCCTGCGGCGTGCGATCAGCCGCCTGCCAGACGTAGGCCACGCGCCGCGAGGCTTCCGCTTCGCGGCCGTGGACCAGGTGGTAGGTCGTGCCGGACTTCACCGCCCGCGCGGTCACGTCGAACAGGGCGTTGACGAGAATCGCGTCCTTGTGCGTGTTCGTGAAGCGCAGGTCCTCCCGGTAGCCCCCGGCGCGCTCCCAGAGCGAGCGACTGCAGAGCGTGAAGTCCCCGGCGCCCCACCCGAACGGCGCAGGATCCTCGGCGTACGCCTCGGTCCGGTGCGCTGCGTCGACCTCGCTCGGATCCGTGATGTCCACGCGCGCTGCCCGGTAGAGCGTGTCCTCGTCGAAGGAGCCGGCGAGGAGATCCAATACGCCCGCCCCGAAGTAGTTGTCGGGGTTGGTGATCAGGATCATGTCGCCGCGTGCGCGGCGCGCCCCGACGTTCTTCGCGTGGTACTCCATCACGCCGATGTTGCGGTTCCCGCACAGGTGGCGGTGGGCAAGCGGATCGACGACGAAGCAACGGGCCGCAGGGAACTCCGCGGCCACGCGCTCGGCCAACGGCGCCGTCTCAGGCAGCGGGTTCCATTCGACGTACACGACCTCGAACGGCACGCCGCGCGCCTCGAGCCCGCTCGTGTTGTGCCGCACGGTGTCGAGTAGGCGCTCTTCGAAGTGGCCGCCGTAGTTGTCGTTGCGGCCGGTCAGGACGATGGATATCAAGGCGCCTTCCAGCCGAAGCGAGCGGGCACGTACGGCACGGCCCCCTTGGGCCAGTCCGCGAGGACGGCCTCGGCGCGCTTGATCAGCGTGTCTTCGCCATTGGCCAGATCCTCCGGGTCGAAGGGCACGATCTCGTGCGGCTGCACGCCGATGCCCTCGATGCCCTTGCCGCCATTGAAGCGCCCCATGTTGGAGGCGACCGAGACGTACAGCTGGAACAGACCGCTGGGCAGGTCGAGCGTCCGTTTGCTCGACGACATGCCGGCGGTGGCACTTTCACCGATCATGTAGGCGCGGCCGTCTTCCTTGAACATGCCGCTGCCCGTCTCGCCGGCGCTGCGCGTCACCCCGTCGATGATCACCACGATCGGCCCGGCGTAGTGGACGTCGCCGCGGCTCGTGTACTTCTTCTTGAAGCTGATGGTCTTGCCCTCGGGGATGAAGCGCCCGAAGAGATCCTCGTGACTGAAGCCGCCGCCGCCGTTGGCACGGAAGTCCAAGATGAGGCCGGGCAC
>JAHEIK010000443.1 GCA_024639415.1 Planctomycetota bacterium | reverse complement strand
CGAGATCCGTCCCCGCCAGCACGGCCAGGTAGCCGAGCGAGGAGAGCGCCTGGATGTCCTCCTCGCCGAGGTGCTGGGAGTCCTCGCCGAGGTAGAGCACGAGCACGGCGATCGGCGCACCGCCCCGATGCAGGGGGAAGGCGAAGATGTCGAAGACGCCCAGCCGGGACGACAGGAACTCGTCCACGTGGCTGCCGTCTTCGAGATCCAGGGCGCTGCGCATGCGCTGCTCGGACACGGTCGTCTTGACCAGGCGGGCCTCGATCGTCTCCAGCCGGGCGCGGTCCAGGCGGGAGAGATCCGCGATCTCGGGAGCCGGATCGGCCTGCGCGGACGCCCAGCCCTTGGCGTCCGTGTGCAGGGCGCAGGAGAGCGCCCCGTAGTGGTTGGCGAGGCCGGTCGTCAGCCGGGCCTGGAACTCCGGGAGGCTGAGCCGGGGGGCGCGAGCCGCGAGGGCGTACAGGACGGGGAAGACGGAGGAGCGTTCCATGACCGTGTCCCCGAGACTAGGGCCGGGGGCCCCATTCGCTGAGGATTAAGGTCCGGGAGACAACGGGGCCCGCATGGGCGTCCGATTCGGCCGCCGCCCGAGGCGGCACAACGGCGCCCCCTGGACCTGCAGGTGCCTTACGCCGGCCGAATACCCGCTACCGCGGGGCGGCGTACGGGGTTTGAATGGGGAGACGCGGTCCTGCCGCTCATTCCCGAGCTGCAGGCCCGCCGGGACACCTGCCCATGACCGCGCCTGTTCGCTTGCTCGGGGTCCTTCTGGCACTGGTCCTGCTTGCAGCCGTCGGGCCCGGCCGCGCAGCGGCCGAGGATGGCGGATCCGAAGCGGCCGGCGAGGACAAGACCGCAGCGCTGGTTCCGCCCTACGAAGGTCGCGCAGGCTTCGAGCCCGTGAATGCGATCGACGTGGCGGTACTCGCCGAGCTCCGCCGCCGGGGGATCCAGCCGTCCCATCGCTGCTCGGACGAGGTCTTCATCCGCCGCCTCCACATCGACGTCATCGGCACACTCCCGGATCCGGTGCGCGTGGCCGCCTTCCTGGGCGACAGGAGCGAGGACAAGCGCGCACAGCTCGTGGAGGAGGTGCTCGCCCGCGAGGAGTACGCCGATCTCTGGACACTCAAGTGGTGCGACCTCTTGCGGGTGAAGGCGGAGTTCCCGATCAACCTCTGGCCCAACGGCGTGCAGGCCTATCGCCGCTGGATCTTCGATTCGATCAAGGCCAACCGTCCGTACGACGCGTTCGTGCGCGACCTGCTCACCTCCAGCGGCAGCAACTTCCGCGTGCCGCCGGTCAACTTCTACCGCGCCGTGCAGGACCGGAGCGCCGGCGGCCTGGCCGGTGCCGTCGCCTTGACCTTCATGGGCTCCCGCTTCGAGCGCTGGCCCAAGGCCAGGCAGAAGGGCATGGCCGCCTTCTTCTCGCGCGTCGCCTACAAGAAGACCGCCGAGTGGAAGGAAGAGATCATCATCCCGGATCCGGAGCCCCGGCCGCCGCTGAAGGCGACCTTCCCCGACGGGACGGCGGTCACGATCGCTCCGAGTGAGGATCCGCGCCGTGTCTTCGCCGACTGGCTCCTGGACCGCAAGAACCCCGCGCTCGCGCGGAGCCTCGCCAACCGCGTCTGGTCGTGGCTCATGGGCCGGGGCGTCGTGCACGAGCCCGACGACCTGCGTGACGACAATCCGCCCGTCAACGCGGCCCTGCTCGCCGCCCTCGAGCGCGCGCTCGTGGCGGCGGATTTCGACGTGAAGGCCCTCTTCCGCCTCATTCTCAACTCGCGCACGTATCAGGGCTCCCCCATCCCCCAGAGCCAGGATCCGCAAGCCGAGGCCTTGTTCGCGCACTATGCCTTGCGGCGTCTCGACGCCGAGGTCCTGATCGACGCGCTCTGCCGCCTCGACGGCCGCGGCGAGAACTACCTCAGCCAGGTCCCCGAGCCCTTCACCATCCTGCGCGGACTCACCCGCACCGTGCGCCTGGCCGACGGCAGCATCACCAGCCCCTTCCTGGAGATGTTCGGCCGCCCCTCGCGCGACACGGGACTCGAGAGCGAGCGCAACAACGAGCCGACCGATGCGCAGAGCCTCTACCTGCTGAACTCGTCCGACGTCCACCGGCGGCTTCTGAACAGCCGCTGGCTGCGCAGGCTCGTCCAGCGCTACGGCCGCAAGCACACGACGCTCGCCCGCTACATCTACCTGACCCTGCTCTCTCGACAGCCCATGCCGCTGGAGCTGGGGACTGCCGTTCAGCACATCCGGGCCAACTCCAAGAAGCCGCAAGAGCCCGCGGTGGATCTGGCCTGGGCGCTGATCAACACCAAGGAGTTCCTCTACCGGCACTGATGAGCCTGCGTCCCCGCGACGCAACAGCCCCGGCTGATCACGGAGACGCCCCGTGACAGACCGAACGAACCGTACGCTGACACGCCGCGCGGCGCTGGGCGGCATCGCCCTCGGTGCAGCCGGGCTTGCGCTGCTCGGCCGCCACCCGCAAGCCGCCTGGGCGGCCCCCCGGAAGACCGGCAAGCAGCCGAAGGCGAAGGCCGTCATCGAGCTGTGGATGGCGGGCGGCCCGACACACATCGACACGTGGGATCCGAAGCCGGGCGCCGGCGCGGAGTACACCGGCCCGCTCACGAAGACGATCGAGACGAATGTCAGCGGCATCCGCATCGGCGAGAGCCTGCCGCTCCTCGCCAAGCAGGCGGACCAGTACTCCATCCTCCGCAGCATGACGCATGGCATCAACGGCCACGAGACGGCGGCCTACATCACGCAGACCGGCCGTCGCCCAGGGGAGGGCGAGCAGCGTCTCGTCTACCCCTCGCTGGGCGCCCTCGTGTCGGCGTTCAAGGGCTACGCCAACGGCTACAAGGGCATGATTCCGCCCTACGTCGTGCTGACGCGCCCACAGGGGCGCTTCGCCGTCGAGGGCTTCCTGGGACTCGCGCACAAACCCTTCGTGACGGGCGGGGATCCGCGGCGGCCGCGCTTCGAGGTCGAGGGCATCGTCCTCCAGGGCGTCTCCGACGAGCGCCAGCGCTCGCGGCGCCAGCTGCTCAAGAAGCTGGACTCGCTCGGACGCGTGCTCGGCGACCATCCCACGCTCAAGGAGATGGATCGCTGCGAGCAGAAGGCGTACGACCTGATCCTCGGCGACGCCGGCCGGGTGTTCGACCTGACGCGGGAGAAGGACGCCGTTCGGGACCGCTACGGACGCACGACGTTCGGGCAATCCTGCCTCGCGGCGCGCCGTCTCGTCGAAGCCGGCGTGCCGTACGTCACCGTCAACTCGGGCGGATGGGACACCCACAAGCGCCACTTCGAGGCGATGCGCCAGAAGCTCCCCGACCTCGATCGCGGCATGTCCGCGTTGCTCGAGGACCTGAAGCAGCGCGGGCTGCTCGACAGCACGATCGTCTGGTGGTCCGGTGAGTTCGGCCGCGGGCCACGGGTGCAGTGGGAGGAGCCCTGGAACGGCGGACGCAGCCACTACGGCCGCTGCTTCTCCGCGGTGGTCGCCGGCGGCGGCTTCGAGGGCGGTCACGTGATCGGCGCGTCGGATGCGCACGCCGAGACGGTCGCGGAGCGACCCGTCGAACCGCACGATCTCCTCAGCAGCATCCTCATGCAGCTCGGCATCGATCCCGACGCCAAGCTGGAGAACTGGCGCAACCTGGACGTCACGGTG
>JAHEIK010000075.1 GCA_024639415.1 Planctomycetota bacterium | reverse complement strand
CACCTTCGCGATCTGCCAGCTCTGCATCCTGCTGGGCGACCTCAACGCGATCGCGCCCGTGATCACGATGTTCTTCATGATCACGTACGGCTATCTGTGCCTGGCGACCTTCTACGAGTCGATCACCCGCAATCCCAGCTACCGCCCGACCTTCCGCTGGAGTCACTGGTCGACCGCGCTGCTGGGCGCTCTCGGCTGCGCCGCGGTGATGTTTCTCACGAGTCCGACGTGGGCGCTGCTGTCCATCGCCGCCATGGGCCTTCTGCACTGGTACGTCGCGCGGCGCGAGGTCATCGTGACATGGGGCGATGCGCAGAGTGGCGCGGCCTATGAGCGCGCCAGGAAGGCGCTCCTGCGCCTCGAGCAGGACCGCTTCCATCCGAAGAACTGGCGCCCGTCGATCATCGCCTTCTCCGGCGGTGCTTGGAACAGGCGCCACCTCGCCGTCTACGGCCACTGGCTCACGGCCAGCCGGGGCGTCCTGACGCTCGCCCAGGTGATCGCCGGCGAGGTGGACAACCACATGGTCCGGCGCAAGCGACAGGAGGAAGCGCTCCGGCGCTTCATTCTGAAGGAGCGCTTCGAGGCGTTTCCGGCCGTGCTTGTCGCGCCCTCGCGCGAGCTGGGCATGGAGGCCCTCATCCAATGCCATGGCATGGGAGCGCTGCGGCCCAACCTCGTGCTATTGGGTTTCAGCGAGGATCCCGAGCGCATGGAGCGCTTCGTGCGCATGGTCCGCTCGACGACCGAGCTGGGGCGCAGCGTGGCGCTGATCCGGGAGGAGGCCCGCGAGCGCGACCCGTGGCGGCCGCCCCCCGGGCCGATCGACGTCTGGTGGCGCGGGCAGGACAACGGCCACCTGATGGTGCTGCTGGCCCACATGCTGGTGCAGAACGACGCGTGGCGCGGACGGCAGCTCAGGCTGCTGCGCGTCATCGGCGCCGAGGCCGGCAGGGAAGAGGCACGCAAGCACCTCGAGGGACTGCTGGCGGTCGCCCGCGTCAACGCCGACGTCCGGATCCTGGTGGACGACGACCCGGTCGCCACGATCCGGCGCACCTCCCACCATGCCGCCGTCACCTTCCTGGGCTTCCTGCCCCCGGCGGAGGGGGGAGAACTCGCCTTCGCGGAGGGCACGAGCCGCTTCCTCGACGGGCTCGGCACCGTCGTGATGGTCTGGAGCACCGGCGAGGTCCGCCTCGAGGCCTAGCGTTACCAGGTCAGCGTCCTCGAGCAGCCGTCGGTGGCGTTGTGGCCGAGGGCCGCTTCCTCTGGCAGGATGCGGCCATGGAAGCCTCTGGAGAACAGTCCCACGACCTGCATGAGTCGTTCATGGGCCGCGCCCTGGACGGTCTGTGCGTGGGCTTCATCTCCGTCGGCCCCGGGGGTCGCATCAACTGGATGAACCGCGCCGCGCAGCGCCTGCTGGGGCTCGATCTCGAGGACGCGGCCGGGCGGCAGCTCGCCAGCGTGCTGCGCGACCCGCAGATGGCAGCCTTCTGGCAGGAGGCGCTGTCCACCGAGAAGACCACCAACGCCGAGCTCTCGCTGCAGTGGCCCGCGAAGACCGAGCTCAAGGCCAACGCGACCGTTGCCTACGACACGAACGGTGAGCTGATCGGCCGCGCGCTGATGTTCTGCGACGTGACCGACGAGCGGCAGGTGCAGCTGCAGATGTCCCAGGAAGCCACCCAGCGTCTCCTCGGCATGGCGGAGCACTGGAACGAGTCGGCCGAGGCGAAGGCCGGCCTGACCGCGCAGGAACTCAAGATCCTGCGCCTGGTCGGGCAGGGCTTCTCGAATCCGCAGATCGCCACGTCCATGCACATCGCCGTCTCGACCGTGCGCTCCCACCTCAAGCACGTCTACGGCAAGCTCGGACTCACCACGCGCTCCGAGGCCATCTCCTACGCCTTGCGCAACGGCATGGGCTAGCGACGATCGCCGCAGGCCCTCTCACGAGGGTGTGGAATCCCACGCAGACCGGCGCGCGTCAGCACGCACCGAATCGTCCATTCCCTGGGCTTTGAGGCGCGCGCCTCCCCCAAGGGGGGGAGGACATCCCCCTCCATGGGCGATCTCTTTCGGTGTGGCAAAAGACGAAACTTGTGGGTGATGGCACACGGTCAGCCAACCGCCGCACGGACTCGCTCCGGTCGCGGCACGTCTTCCTTCCACGCCGATCCGCGGGAGGCCACCCCTTCGACGGGTGACCGTCCCGAACGGCCGCGGGATCCCGCGGACCGGCACTCTGCAGCGCCTCGCGCAGGAGTATCCGTCATGAAGGGCAAGCGCTCGTCACGTCACGCACTCTCATACCTAGCCGTATTGCCGCCGCTGGCGGCGATCGCCCTCGCACTCATGATGCTGTTGGCGGGTTGCGGCGGAAGCAGCACACCCGTCGTCATCGACGAGGATCCTGACACCGGTGGCGCGATGCTGCCGGTCCACGTGTTCGAGTACGACACGGACAACCGTGAGTACAAGATCACGTGGGGCACCAGTGGTGTCGTCTCCACCATCGCTCGCGACGACGTCGATCGCGACATGGTCGGCCAGCTCTGTGGTCGTTGCCACGCCGACAAGATCGACGAGGTCAAGGACTCCATTCACTACCGCCTCGCCGGCCGCACGCCGCGCGTGATGTACCCCGGTGGTGGTGCGCACGGCATGCTGGACCGCGCCTGCGGCCTGCCGTCCACGACGGGCCTCACGAACTCGATCAGCGACGTCAACCTCGGCGAGTGCGCCAAGTGCCACGTCAACCGCTACCTCCCCGTCATGGAAGGCATGTTCACGAACATGTTCACCCAGATGGGTGTCCCGAACGCGGAAGCCCAGGCCCAGGAGATCGTCGAGAGCGGCATCGACTGCCTGATCTGCCACGCGCACGACTACAGCGCGCACCCGCGTGACGGCGTCATCGCCGAGCTCGCGAAGACCGCGTCCCCCGACGGCCGCTCGCCGTCGATCACGGGCTTCGCCCGCGAAGCGCACGACAACGGTGACTTCAACCACGACGGCTTCCCCGACCTCCAGATCGACATGGACGGCGACGGCGTCCTCGACGCTCCGCTGATGATCGACACGGATGGCAACGGCCAGCCCGACACGCCCTGGACGACCGTCGCCCAGGATCGCAGCCCCGAGGCCATGGCCACGATCGGCCCGACCAACGAGCACACCTGCCTGCGCTGCCACGACCACGCGCGCACGGGCTACAAGCGCGGCGTCCTGTTCCTCGAGGGCCACGACGTCCACGCCACGCTCACGACGGGCGTCTTCGAAGGCGCAAACAACCGCTGCACGGTCTGCCACACCGCGAGCCACCACAAGTTCGTCCGCGGCCACAGCGTCGGCGGCGACCTCGGCGCCTCGGACTACCCGGTGCCGGCACCCGGTACGCCGATCGATCCCAACGATCCGACCGACGTCAACTGCCTGAAGTGCCACGACGCGGCCGACCTCCCCACGCCGATCCACAGCGCGCGCCACTTGGCGACGATGTCCTGTGAGATGTGCCACATCCCGTACGCGAGCGGCATCACCTACTCGCTCTTCGGGCAGGGTGGCCACGTCGCCTTCGGGCGCAACGCCGAGGGCAAGGACACGAAGGTCATCGCGGCGGACAACTACGTCCTCGGCGACAAGGCCGACCAGGACGCCGACTGGGAGGCGCACAAGACGCGTCCGATCTACGTCTGGTTCAACGGCGGCACGTCGTTCCTCGCGCAGACGCTGAGCGTACGCGGCGGCCCCGAGGCCAAGATCACACCGTTCAAGCCCATGGCCAACGGCATGGTGTTCGACTCGCGCTACTTCGACGGCGTGATGGCGAAGCAGGATGACGGCGTCGACTACAACGCCCACTCCATGTATCGCTTCTTCGCCAACGGCGCGAATGCCGAGGCGTTCTTCGCCCTCGACATGCTCGACATGACGCCGACCGAGGTCCGCAAGGTCACGCTCAACGACTTCTTCAACCCCGATCCCGGGGTCCAGACGATGGCGATGATGCAGATCTTCCCGAACCTGGTCTACTTCGACAAGGGTCGCTTCGGCTACGAGCACTACATGTGCGGCACGGACAGCCCGTACGACCTGAACGAGGACGGCATCATCGACGTCGGCGCGAACCTTGCCGCCGACATGTTCACGGCAGCCAACTCCGGCTTGCAGCAGTTCATGGGCTTCAACGGCCCGATGGGCTTCCCGGCCGACTACCAGTGGTATCCGCCGTACCAGAGCGCGCGTGACACCATCAGCATGAAGCTGCCCGACGGCAGCCTCATGAAGATGTTCATGCAGATGCAGGCCGGCAAGGTCCCGCCCGAGCAGCAGCAGGCCTACCTCGACGCCGTCGCGAACTACCCCAGCTTCAGCCAGGTCACCCTCGGCGGACACGGCGTCCGTCCGAAGGCCCAGGCCCTGGGCGGCACGGCCGGCAACGGCTGCATGGACTGCCACGGTGAGGGTGGCGTGCTCGACACGCCGGTTCCGGTCGGCCAGAAGGTCCAGGTCGACATGGGCCCGATGGGCACGCTCGAGATGCCGCTCTACCGCTGGAAGTTCTACAAGGTCAGCGACATCGTGCAGCTTGGCCTCCAGGCCCAGAGCGAGGCGATCGTCGCCGGGACCGTCAGCACGGACATCGATGGCAACGACGCGCTGCTGCGCGACAGCAACCATCAGTTCGTCCTGAACTGGTTCATGCCGAACCACGCTTCGGGCTACAAGCCCGCGGACGACGCGGCCGTGCTTGCGGGCACCACGCTGCAGGCCTCCGACCTCACCTGGAACGGCGGGACGTGGATGCCGGTGCTCGAGCCGGTCGTCGACCTCAAGCCCAACTACGAGGTCCTGGGCTACCAGAAGTCCGAGATCATCTGGTCCGGCAACTGATTGTGAGTGGGGGGCGAGCGCGCCCTCGTCCCCCACGTCACATACCTGAATGGGGGAGCGGTCGAGAGATCGCTCCCCCATCCACTTTTTTGGCCAGCGGACGTAAGCTCAGCCGTGACGCCTGGACATGGGAGCCACGATGAGCGAACGACCCGACTACCAGATGAACATGGACGTCCTCTGCGGCTTCCTGGCCAAGGTGGACGTGCCGCAGATCGTGGCCGACTGCCAGGATCCCTGGTGGAACCAGACGCTGTGTGCGGTGAACGACTGCGTGATCCGGCTCGGGATCATCCAGGGTGAGTTCCACTGGCACAAGCACGACGAGGAGGACGAGTTCTTCTTCGTCGTGGAGGGCACGCTGTACCTCGACGTCGAGCAGGAGGGCGGGGCGCAGGAGACGATCGAACTCGCCGTCCACCAGGGCTACACGGTGCCCAAGGGCGTCGTGCACCGCACGCGCGCGCCGGAGAAGGTCGTGATGCTGATGGTCGAGAAGGCCTCGGTCGATCCTACGGGGGACTGACGATGGATGCATGCAATCTCGACGCGGGTGGTGCGCGCAAGCGGCTGGTGGCCGGACTCGTGGCGCTTGCGGCCGGGCTCGGCGTCAGCGCCTGGATGATCCAGGCCGGGCAGCCGCTGCTCCTGCGGCTCGCCGTGGCGATCGGGCTCTTCGGCTTCGCTTCGCTCTCGCTGCTGCAGGCCCGCGCCAAGACCTGAGTGCTGCGTGCAGCGCGCGGTCAGCGCGAGGTCGCAGGTCAGGTCGAGGTGCTCGAGGATCAGGATCTCGCTCAGCGTGTGCGGGCGGTCGCGCGCAAGGTGAACCTGCGCGCCGTGCTGCTCACGGCGGTCCTGACGGCGGCTGTGGGGTTGTGCTCGGCGTAGGGGGTGGGCGGCAATGTATGCCGCCCCTACGCGCGGTGGGGCACGGGCACGGGTGACGGGGCACGCCGGGAACGGAAACGGGAACGGTGACGGGAACGGGTGGCTTGCCTACGGCGCAGGCACCTCAACCCAGAACCAACCCCGCAGATCGCCCTTGGCGAAGCCCGTCGCCTGGTCGTCCGGGTACTGCTCCGCGAGCGCCTGCCGCACCGCCGGCTGGATCTCCTCGCTCGGGCCATGGCAGCCGAGGCAACCCAGCTTGAGATGGATCGGCAGCAGGGCGGCGAAGCGGCCGTCGGCGTGCGCCAACTGCACCGGCTCGGCGCTCTGCTTCTCGACGTAGGTCTTGGCCCAGTCGGGCGCCGCGTTCGCAGGGTTGCGCAGCTTGAGCGCCGTGCGGCCGATCGTGAGCTTGTGCTCGGAACCGACGGCCGCGGCGATCTCCGGCGCCGCGGTTCGGCAGACGCCGATCGCCTTCGCCGGCCCCCCGGCCTTCATCGCGCCCTGCAGCTGCGCGAAGAGCTGCTTGAACATCGCGTCGCGAGCCTGGACGGCGCGTCGGCTCTGCTGCTCCTGCTCTGCGGTGAGTGACTGCTCGAGTCGGCTCCAGCCCTCGTCGGCGCCGCAGCCGGTCAAGAGGGTGGTGAGCAGGACCGAGAGGAACGCGGTGCGCATCATCGCTGGTCTCCGTGGGCCTGCGGTCGTTGTAGCACTGCGTTCGGGTCCGCGCCGCGACATTGCGGCAGCACCTGCCGGCAAGGTGTAGACTCCCGCGCGGACCGGCGCGCCGCGCCGTCAGGAGGATCCGATGGGCAAGAAGAACAAGAAGCAGGGCAAGTCCGCGGGCGGCAAGAAGCGCGCCGGCAAGGGCACCAAGGCCCAGGACCTCGTCGACGACGTGAAGGAGGCCGGTGAGAAGGTCCTGCTTGCAGGGCTCGGGGCGCTCGACGCGGCGCGCGAGGAGGGCGGCAAGCTCTTCTCGTCCCTCGTGAAGAAGGGTAAGGCGGCCGAGAAGAAGGCCCGCCCCGCCTTCGAGGACCTGCGCGTGAAGGCCGGGGCCCTGTTCGACAAGGCGCGTGGCAAGGCCAAGGTCGTCGCGGCGGACGCCAAGGAGACGGCGGAGGACGCAGCCGATCTGCTCGAGCGCGCCCGCAAGGAGCTGAAGAGCGACCTCGAGTCGCTGACCGGACAGCTCGCGACGCTCGCCCGCAAGCTCGACCTCATCAAGCCCAAGAAGGCCACGAAGAAGAAGGCCAGCAAGAAGAGCGCCAAGAAGAAGGCCGCCAAGCGCAAGGCGGCCAAGAAGAAGGCTGCCAAGCGCGCGCCGGCCAAGAGGAAGACGGCCGCACACAAGAAGGCGGCCAAGCGTGCTCCGGCCAAGCGGCGGGCAGCGCCCCGCAAGCGGGCCGCCAAGCGCGCGCCGGCGAAGCGGAAGGCTGCACCGCGCAAGAAGGCCGCCAAGCGCGCGCCCGCCAAGAAGAAGGCGGCCAAGCGCGCCCCTGCGAAGAAGACCGTCCGCAAGCGCCTCGGCTAGCGGCTGCTACGTCGCGGTCCCCTAGGTCGTCGTGACGTCGCCGAAGATCCTGCGCATGCCGGATTCGATCATGCTCCAGGACACGAAGAAGGGCTTCTTCTGCACCTCGAAGCGCAGGCGATCGCCGTCGCGTCGATAGGTGCCTTCGGCCGTACCGGAGAAGGTGCCCTGTTGATCGTCGCCCTCGAGCGTGATACCGACGCCGCTTGCCTTGGTGCGGACGAGTTCGAACCCGCCCTCGGCGTCACCGGTGTCGGGATAGCTCACATCGAAGATCTTCTCGGTCGCCACGGGGCCGGCCTCCACGGTCCTGCCGCGGCTCTCCTCGGAGCGCGCGGCGCAGGCTGGGTTGTACACGGAACGCGCAGCTCCCGGGATGCCCGGCGCTACCGGTCGATCTGGCGGTCGTTCTCGCGGAAGCCCAGCAGCCCGCCCGCCGTCGTGTAGAGGATCATCGCGAGCAGCGTGGTGAAGTTCGCCCCGACGCCGGTCTGGATGCCGTCGTACGCCTGGATCAGCATGCCCGCGAGCAGGGTCACCACCGCGCAGAGGAAGGTCCCGGGGCGCGCGATTGCGACGAACGCGCCGTAGGCGATGGCGATGAGCAGCTGCAGCCACAGGCCGTTGAAGCCCGAGGGCGTGAAGAACCAGTTGGCCAGCGGGAAGAACACGCACGAGCCGAGGATGTAGATCCTGAGCCTGCGCTTGCCCTCTGCGCTGAAGGGGTGCAGCTCCTCGTCGCGCGCACGATCGGCGGCGCGCATCGCGTCGAGCTCGGGGTCGTCGATCATGGGGGCGCGCTCGATCCGTCCATCCGCGGTCAGGATCTGGCGCCGGCGGGCGCCCTGCACGGAAGTCGGGCCGGGTCTCTCCACGACGCCCCTATCGACCAGCGGCGGGGCAGCCTGTATGCCGTCCTCGCGCCCCCCCTTCGACGGGCTCAGGGCAAGCTATGCGATGACGGCGGCGCGCGGCCGGAAGAGGTAGTGGCTCACGAACCACTCGCGACCTTCGTCGTAGGCCCACAGCTCTTCGCACGCCATGAAGAACACGCGCCAGCGGCGCAGCTGCACGGCCGCAGGTACGGGACTGCCGGAGCTCGCGAGCAGCTCGGTGAGCTCGGCACGCCGGCGGTCCACGTTCTCGAGCCAGGCGCGGGCCGTGCGTGCGTAGTGCGTTCCCTCCACGTCCCACTGCGCCTCGAGCGCCATGTGCTCGTCGAAGCGCGGCAGTAGGTCCGCGGAAGGCATCTGCCCACCTGTGAAGAAGTGGCGGCCGAGCCAGTTGGCGGCGCCGTCTGTCTCGAACGGGTAGGCGAAGCGGCTGTGCACGAAGATGTGCGCGAAGAACAGCCCCGCGGGCTTGAGCCAGCGTGCGATCTGCTCCATGACCATCCCGTAGTTGCGCAGGTGCTCGAACATCTCGATCGAAACCACCCGGTCGAAGCGCCGGGTCGTCTCGAAGTCGTTGATGTCACGGGTCACGATCTCCAGGTTCGTGATGCCGCGCTCGGCGCAGCGCTCCTCGATGAAGCGGCGCTGTCCGGCGGAGTTGCTCACGCCCAGGATGCGGCAGGCCGGGAAGCGCTCCGCCACGTAGAGGGAGAAGCTGCCCCAGCCGCAGCCCAGGTCGAGGATCTCCATGCCGTCTTCGATGCCGGCGCGCTCCACGTAGAGCGCGAGCATGGCGGCCTCGGCTTCGTCGAGCGTCGTCGTGTCGTCCGGCCAGAGGCCGCAGCTGTACTTCAGATGGCGCCCGAGGACCCGCTCGAAGAACGCTGCGGGAACCTCGTAGTGCTGCTCGTTGGCGTCCACCGTATTGACGGCGAGCGGGCTTGACCGCAGCTCGTCGACGTAGCGCGTCAGGCGCGCCTGATTGGCGTACTCGCTGCCCTGGTCCTCGGCGACGAGGCGTGCTCTCAGCAAGCGACGGATGCCGCGACGCACGGCCCAGTCCGGTATCAGGCCGAGGTCCATGAGCTTGTGGGTGATCACGGCAGGGGCTCCTTTCGAGGAGGCAGGGGCAGGAAGGCGGAGACGCGCTGCTGGTAGGCCCGGTAGGCCTCGCCGCGCGAGCGCACGGCCTGCGCCTCGCTGGGGGGGATGCCCGTGACCTTCAGGACGAAGAAGAGCATCGCGGCCGGCGCAAGCAGCGTGAGGAGGCCCCACGGTGCGAGGACGCCGGGGAGTACGAAGGCGATCCACAGCAGCCACTCGAAGAAGTAGTTGGGATGCCGCGACCAGCCCCATAGGCCGCGCTGCATCACGCGACCCGCGTTGGCGGGGTCGGCCTTGAAGCGACCCAGCTGGTGGTCGGCCAGCGCCTCTCCGGCCCACGCGACGAGCCAGAGCCCCAAGGCTGCGACGTCCAGCACGTCCAGCGCCCGCGTGTCCCGGAGCGCGGGGATGAACGCGAGCGACAACAGCACGGCGAGGAGCGCCTGGCCCAGGAAGAACAGCAGGAGGCGCGGTTGGGTCTTGTCTTGCCAGATCTCCCGCAGGCGACGGTAGCGACCCTCTTCCGGCCGACCCGCGATGCGGTCGAACCACAGATGACGTGCCAGGCGCAGCGACCACGCGCCCACCATGGCGCCTACGAGCAGGCGCCGTAGGGGCAGTCCTTCGCCCAGCAAGGCGTAGGCGACGGCGAGACCGCCGATGCCCACTGTCCAGCCGACATCCACGATGGCTGCGTTTGCGGTCCTGCGCTGTACCAGCCACAAGCCGAGCATGAGCAGGCTCAGGGCGGCCAGACCAAGGACCGGTGCGGTCGGGAGGAGTAGGCTGGCGGAGAGGGAGAGCAGGAGCGACATGGGGCAGGTTCCGGTCGAACGCGGTTCTCGCAGCCCCGGGCTTGATGTTCAAGAAAATACCTGCACACTGTCAGGGCCCTGCCGAGAGAACGCCATGCACGCCAAGAGATCTACCCCGCCTGCCACGTCCCCCCCCGGGCGTCTGCGCCGTCTCACGCGGAGCCTGCGCGCCTGGTTCGACGCCGGCCGCCTCGGCGCCGCCCCCGAGGCCTCCGAGAGCCAGCGCGTGGAGTGGGTTCGCATCCTGCCATTCGTCGTCCTGCACGGCGGCTGTCTCGGCGTGCTGTGGGTCGGCTGGAGTCCGGTCGCCTTGGGTGTCGCCGGAGGCCTCTACCTGCTGCGCATGTTCGCGCTCACGGCCTTCTACCACCGCTACTTCTCGCACCGTGCGTTCAAGACCAGCCGTCCGCTGCAGTTCGTGTTCGCCCTGCTTGGCAACAGTGCCGTGCAGCGCGGACCCCTGTGGTGGGCCGCACATCATCGCAAGCACCATCGCCACGCGGATGAGCCCCAAGACGTGCACAGTCCGCACGTGCACAGCTTCCTCTGGAGCCACATGGGCTGGGTGACGTCACGCGCGAACTTCGCGACGGACGCCAAGCAGGTGCCCGATCTCGTGAAGTTCCCCGAGCTGCGGTTCCTCGACCGCTTCAATGTGATCGTGCCGCTGCTGCTCCTCGGCGGACTCTTCCTGCTCGGGGACGTGCTCGCGCGTACGTCCCCCGGGCTCGGGACGAGCGGCTGGCAGATGGTCGTCTGGGGCTTCTTCATCTCGACCACCGTGCTCTTCCACGTGTCGGTCTCGATCAACTCGCTTGCGCATCGCGTCGGCAGCCGCCGCTACGCGACGCGGGACCACAGCCGCAACAACTGGTGGCTCGCCGTGCTGACGTTGGGCGAGGGCTGGCACAACAACCATCACCACTACCCGGCAGCGATGCGCCAGGGGCATCGCTGGTGGGAGATCGATCCGACCGCCTATCTGCTGCGTGCCATGGCCTTCGTCGGGCTGATCTGGGACCTCAAGCCCGTCCCGGAGCGCATCCTGTCGCAGCAGACGCGGGCATGAGCCGGGTCATGCGAATCGCGATCCTCGGCGCCGGCATCAGCGGCCTCGTCAGTGCCTATGTGCTCTCCCGCACCCACGACGTGACGGTCTTCGAGGCCGGTGCGCGTGCGGGGGGGCACACGAACACCATCGACGTCTCGCTCGGCGGCACGATCCACCACGTCGACACCGGGTTCATCGTCTTCAACCGGCCCAACTACCCGCACTTCACCCGCCTGCTGGAGCAGCTGGACGTCGCGGTCCAACCCACGGACATGAGCTTCAGCGTCCAGAACGCGAGCGATGGGATGGAGTACTGCGGCAGCGGATTCGGTGGGTTCTTCGCCCAGCGCGGCAACCTGCTGCGCAGGGCGCACTGGGGCCTGCTGCGCGAGATCCTGCGCTTCAACCGCACGGCTCCCGCACTGCTGCAGGAAGAGGAGGACACGCGCACGCTGCGCGCCTACCTGGAGGCGGAGGGCTACAGCCCGGCGCTGAGCGAGCGCTACATCGTCCCGATGGCGTCCGCGCTCTGGTCGGCCGATCCCTCCACGGTGCTCGACTTCCCCGCGCACTACTTCGTCCGCTTCTTCGACAACCACGGCTTCTTCCGGCTGCAGGGGCGGCCGGAGTGGCTCGTCATCCAGGGCGGCTCGCAGCGCTACGTCGAGCGACTGACGGCCGGGTTCCGCGACCGCATTCGTGCACGCACGCCCGTGCTCGCTCTGCGGCGCGACGACGAGGGTGTTCTGGTGGA
>JAHEIK010000442.1 GCA_024639415.1 Planctomycetota bacterium | reverse complement strand
ACGTGCAGGTGCTCGGCCTCGACGCGCGCCGTCAGCGGCGCGAGGTCAGGCGGCGCGTCGGCTTCATGCCGGAGACCGACACCTACCTCTACGAGACGACGGGCATTCGCGCGGTGCGCCTGCTCGGTCAGCTGACCGGCATGCCGCGCAATGAGGCACTGCGCCGCGCGCACGAGATGCTCCATCACGTGGGACTCGGCGAAGCCGTGTACCGCGACGTGAAGGAGTACTCCACGGGCATGCGTCAGCGCTTCAAGCTCGCGCAGGCTCTCGTGCACGACCCCGAGCTGATCTTCCTCGACGAGCCGCTGGCGGGGCTCGACCCGCAGGCGCGTGACGAGCTGCTCAAGCTCATCAAGGATCTGGCCGTCGAGCACGACAAGCACGTGATCTGGTCGTCACACATCCTGCCGGACGTGCAGAAGGTGGCCGACAACATCGTGGTGCTGCACCACGGCCGCTTCCGCGGCACGTTCCACCTGGAGGATCTCGCGCCGCGGGTGGGCATCTACCACGTCGAGGCGGAAGGCGAGCTCGAGCGCTTCGAAGCGGCGCTAGGCACGGCGCCTGACGTGCGCGTCGTGCATGCGCACGAGGGCGAGGGACCGGAGACCGGTGGCGGCACGCTCGTCGAGGAACGACGCGGCTGGACGGTGGAGATACCCGGCGAGAGCGGACCCGAGCGGCTATTCCAGATCGCGGCGGCGAGTGACGTGCGCGTCCGCAAGCTCGGACAGGTCGCAGAGGATCTCGAGGACGTGTTCCTGCGCATCCTGGACGACGGGGAGACCGACTGATGGCGGTCTATGCACGCGGCTACCGCAGCTACGACGGAGGCTTTCGCGGCCCGCCCGTGGCTTGGATCATCTTCCGCGAGGGCATCCTGCAGGCGCTGCGGCGCCGCGGCATCCGCTGGATCCTCAACATCACGGGCTTCTGTCTGCTGGCCTTCGCCGGCGTCATCTACGTCAACGTCATCGTCGAAGAGCAGTTGGCGCAGCGCACCGGCGGCGTAGGCCTGCAGATCATCGCGCTCGACCAGGTCTTCCACACGTTCCACGGCATCACCATGATCCTGGTGAGCCTCGGCGCGATCCTCGTCGGCTCGGGGCTCATCGCGGACGACCTGCGTACGCGCGCGCTGGCGCTGTTCCTCGTACGACCCATTCGGCCGGCCGACTACATGCTGGGCAAGGCCCTCATCTTGCCGGCGCTGCTCATCCCCCTGGCGCTGCTGCCCGGCCTCCTGCTGTGGTTGCTGGTGGGCATGTGGCAGCCCCCGGGCGAGACGTGGTCCTGGCTGCAGGCACACGGCGACATCGCCTGGCGCGTGACGCGCTTCTACCTGGTCGCGAGCGCGGAAATGACCGGACTGATGCTCCTGCTGTCGTCGCGCACGCCGCGCCGCGGCCTCGTGATCGGTCTCGCCGCCGCGGTCCTCTTCGGGGGTCCGGTCCTGCGCGGCATCGGCCGCCTGATCCTGGGACCGATCGGCTCCCTGCTGAAGTCGTTCGACCTCATGAACAACATGCTGTGGGACTTCACCATCGCCACGCGCAACTGGCAGTTCTCGGGTCAGGAGAGCGGGAGTCGCTGGGGACCGCACAACCAGGAACGCTGGCTCGCCTGGCAGCCCGACCGCACGCTCATCATCGTGGTGTGCCTCGTGTTGCTCGCCGCGGGTCTCTACTTCACCTGGCGCCGGGCCCGTAGCGTGGAGGTCGACGCATGACGTCCGCTTCGCAAGTCGGCATCGTGCTCGACCGCGTATCCAAGTGGTACGGCGAGGTCATGGCGCTGAACGAGGTGAGCGCCGAGTTCGGCCCGGGCGTCACCGGTCTCCTCGGCCCCAACGGGGCCGGCAAGAGCACCCTGATCAAGGTGCTGTGCGGCATGTTGCGTCCGAACCTCGGCCGCGTGCTCGTCAACGGCAAGGCCCCCTTCAACCGCGCGGGCGTCATGCGCGACGTGGGCCTCTGCCCGGAGCAGGACGCCTTCTATCCGAACGTCTCGGCGTGGAGCGCGCTGACCTACCTGACGCGTCTGCAGGGCTTCAGCGCCAAGGACGCCCGCACGGGTGCGCGGCGCGCCCTGGAGCGCGTCGGCCTGGAGGACGACCTGGGCCGCAGCGTCGGGGGCTACAGCAAGGGCATGCGGCAGCGCTTCAAGCTCGCGCAGGCGCTGGCCCACGACCCGAACGTCATCGTGCTCGACGAGCCGCTCAACGGCTTGGATCCACCCGGCCGCCGCACGTTCGCCGAGCTGATTCGCGAGCTCGGAGCGGAAGGTCGCTGCGTGCTCGTCTCGAGCCACATCCTGCACGAGGTCGAGAGCGTCGCCCGGCGCATCGTCGTGCTGAACTTCGGCCGCGTGCTGGCCGACGGCACGTCGCGGGAGCTGCGGCGTGAGATGCCGGAGTTCCCGCTCACGGTGCGCCTGACCACACCCACGCCCGCGCAGCTGGCGGCCCACGTCATCGAGATCGAGGGCGCCAGGCGCGTGGAGCACATCGACGGCGGTCTCGAGGTCCTGACGACCCAGCCGCAGGAGTTCTTCGACGCGGTCACGACACTCGTCACGAACGGCGAGGTCGTCATCCACGCGGTCACCCCCATGGACGAAGACCTGGAAGCGGTCTTCCGGTACCTGACGCAATGAGTCACGACGCCCTTCCCGACAGCTCCGGCAGGCCGGACCTCGACGCCTCCGTCAGCGGAGAGCGCACGCTGGACGTCGCCTCGCACGCGCCGAGGCGCGGCATGCGTACCCCGCTCGCCGGCTTCACCATCGTCGCAGCACAGGGCCTGAAGGAGAGCCTGCAGCCCAAGCGCCTGATCTTCACGCTCTTGATCACGCTGGGCCTGGGCGCGGCCGTGGCTTTCGGCGCACGAGAGGAGTCCGGTCGCGCGTTCCGCGGCGACCTGCTCCTGCAGATCTGGGAGGCGCTGGACACCCAGGTGCTGCAGATCCTGCTGCCCTTGATCGCGCTGATCTTCGCCGGGCCGATCTATTCCCGTGAGATGCGCCAGCGGACGATGGTGTACCACCTCGTGCGTCCGGTCTCGCGCTCGACGGTCTTCCTCGCGCGCTACGTTGCCGGTGTGGTTCCGGCAGCCGTGTGCGCCACGTTGCTGTCGCTTGCGGTGGTCGTGTTCGCGGACGCGAGCGTGCCGGCGATCGCTTGGACGGCCCTGCCCCTCACGGCCCTGCTCGGCACGCTGGTGCTGGGGTCGATCTACTGCACGCTCGGTGCGATCTTCAAGCGTGGTGTCATCGCGGGCCTGCTCTACACCTTCATGATGGAGGTCGTCGTCGCGGGCCTGCCCGGCAACATCCAGACCATGTCGGTGCGCTTCCACCTACGCAGCCTGTATCACGGCTTGGTGGACGGCCCGTTCGCCGAGGTCTCCAAGGACGTGGCTGCGAAGGTTGGCGGGACGTCCAGCGCGGGTGGCAGCATGATGATCGTGGACGCGGTGCCCTTCGACGATCCGGCGGGCGCCGTGCTGGCGCTGCTGGGCATCACCGTGGTGATCCTGGGCTTGGGCGTGGCGCATGTGCGGGGTCGCGACTTCGCATTGAAGGACTGAGCTCAGAGGGCGGCAATGTATGCCGCCCCTACGCGCTCCCTGCGGGGGGCGGCAATGTATGCCGCCCCTACGCGCTGCCTGTAGGGGGCGGCAATGTATGCCGCCCCTACGCGCTCCCTGCGGGGGGC
>JAHEIK010000441.1 GCA_024639415.1 Planctomycetota bacterium | reverse complement strand
ACACCGCCCCGCGCCAGTCTGAACACCCCAGACGATTGACGAGGCTGGATGCGGGGCTAGGAGACAAGGACGTCGCGTGGTCTTCCCACGCGAGGACGCAGTCGACACCGCCCCGCGCCAGTCTGAACACCCCAGACGATTGACGAGGCTGGATGCGGGGCTAGGAGACAAGGACGTCGCGTGGTCTTCCCACGCGAGGACGCAGTCGACACCGCCCCGCGCCAGCCTCGTCAATCGTCGAGGAGGTCGGAGATGATGCGGTCCCAATCAGTGCCCTCGACCTCGGCGCGAGAGATCGGCGGCATCGCGCGAAAGCGCGCGTACTCGTCGATGTCGGCGCAGTCGCCGTAGGGCAGGCTGGCGCTCGTGACGCTGCGGCCGTGGCGAACGGCGGCCTTGGCGACCGGCTCGGGCCGGGCCGGGGGCAGCGGACGGCAGATGGACTCGATGTCGTAGCCGCAGCGGGCCAGCAGCGCAGCAGCGCGTAGGTCGTAGCGGGTGGGGTCCGCCTCGCGGGCCTGGGCGAGGTAGCGGCGGGCCTCGTGGAGTTCGCGGGCACAGAGGTGGGCCTGCGCGACGTTCATCAGCTCGCGGAAGCGTCCGGGACGCCTCCGCAGCGCCCTGTGGAAGGCCCGGATGGCGCCCCGGTGGTCACCGCGACGGAGCCTCCGATGCCCGAACCAGGCGCAGATTGCTGCTCCAACGCGGGACGTGACAGGTCGAAGGGGATTCATGAACCGCATGTAACAGGCCTTTGCGGGCAGGTCGTGAGGGCGTGAACGCCGCCCTACACCACCAAGCCGGGCCACGCCGATAAGGAGGCGTCGGGAGCCGTAGCGGGACAGTGTAGTCCCGTCAGCGCGGCCCCGCAATCCGGGTCGACTCGGAGCGAGACGTGAGTATCAAGGGCACCCTCGAGACCTTCAATCTGTGCGAGCTGCTCCAGATGCTCGCGTTCAATCAGAAGGAAGGGACCCTGGTCCTGGAGGCGGAGGCCGGGACGCGCACGATCTTCCTGAACGCCGGAAGACTCGCCTTCTTCGAGCAGGACCCCAACCTACGGACGACTGTCGAGCGACTTGCTCGCGGCCAGGGCCTGGGCGCGGACAAGCGCTTGGAGCGAGCGCTGGAGCGCTCCGCGGAGTCCGGCCGCGGTCTGCTCACGACCCTCGCAGAGCTCAACCTGGTCACGACTGCCACCGCGGACGACATGTACAAGACCGCGGCGCTGGAGCAGTTGTTCGAGGCCCAGCTCACGGCAGTCGCGGGCTTCGAGTTCGTGGAGGGGCGGGCCCTGATGCCCGACGGCTCCGACGGGATCCCGGCCGAGCCCATGCTGCCGGTGGAGGGTCTGCTCCTCGATCTCGCGCGTCGACTCGACAACTGGAACAGTGTCTGCGAGGTGATCCCCGGCAGCGGCGACATCTACGAAGGCACGGGCATCGCGATCGACCTGAGCGAGGACGAGGAGTTCGATCCGGCGCTCGCCGAGGAGGTGGTCGGCCGCATCGACGGCTATCGCAGCCTCGACCAGATCGCAGACGAGGTACATGCGACGGCCTGTGACGTCACGATGGTGGCGGCTGCGCTGTTCGAGCAGGGCGGCATCCGTGCCGTTCCGACCGAGAACCTCATGGCCCGCGCCGAAGATCTGCTGGCCACGGGCGAGGCCGCCCGCGCCCTCCCCCTGCTGCAGCGTGCGATCGAGCGTGGCGACGCCCCACTGACCGCCCGCCTGCGACTCGCCGACGCCCTCGAGGCCTCGGGCGAGGCCGGCGCCGCTGCTGCGGAACTCGACACCTACGCTGCGCTGAGCACGGACGACGACGCGCCGACGGTGTTCGAGGCCCTGTGCCGGGCACTGAAGCTCCGTGACGGGGACTTCGCCACGGCGGCCCGCGTCTGCGACTACTACCTGAGGCGCCGCCCGTGGCTCCAGGAGTACCGCTCCCTGGCCAACCATGCGCTGCGCGATCTCATCCACGGCGCCACGACGAGCGGACGCCCGATGGATGCGGCGCTACGCTTGAAGGGCTTCATCGACTGCGGCGACGCGCCCGGGGAAGACCTGCTGCTGCTCGCCGACCTGTTCAGTGCCGCCGGTGCGCGTGAGGAAGCTGCCACCGCGCTGTACACCCGCGCGGAAGACCTCATCGCGACGGACCGCGTCCCGGCCGCTCGCTCGATGCTGCGACGCGTGCTAGAGCTCGACCCCCGTCACGCCGACGCCCAGCGCCGGCAGAACGAGATGGAGGGGGTCCGCAGGCGCCGCGGCCACCGCGCGCGCATTGCGATGGTCCTCATCCTGATCATGGTCGTCGGCGGAGCCGCCGGCATGGCCTGGTGGACCTTCGAGGACACGTCCTCGACGGAGATCTCGGTCGCCCACCAGGACGCCATCGACGCCGTGGACCTGGCCGAGAAGCGCGCCCAAGCGCTGATCTCGACCTTCTCCAAGCGCTGCGACGCCGCGCTCGTGTCCGGTGCCCGTGACGACACCCTGCGGCAGGCGTCCATCAACCTGATCCAGGACGTGCAGGCCGTCATGCTGGAACCCGCCGAGCGGCTGCAGTCCTACGCCGCAGAAATCCGGCGCTCCGAGGCAGCCGGCTACCGACCCGAACACGAGCGCCGCTACGAAGCCCTCGCACAGCGCCGCAGCATCGTCCGCGCACGCGCCAAGACGGTCGTGGCCGAGCAAGCCGTGCGCGCACGGGACGCCCTGAAGATCGCCTACAAGGAGCACAGGGACGGCGAGTTCACCGAGGCGCACAGCCTGCTCCACGGCGCCCGCAACCTCGCGTTCGAGGACCGCACTACGCGCACCAGCGCCGAGCGGCTGCTGGGTCACGTGCAGGAGTACATCCAGGCGTACAAGACGGCGCGTAGCGCGATGCTCGACGCGACCACTGAGGGCGACCTGAGCGCGGCGTTCGACGCGGGCATCGAAGCCCTGGACAGCTTGCTCGACAGCGACTTGACGCGCCAGTTGCCCTTCCCCGTCCAGGTGACCTCCGAGCCCAGCGGCGCCGAGGTGTGGCTGGGCGACAGCAACACAGGCCTGCGCACGCCGTGCGTACTCACCTACAGCCCGTTCGCGGACGAGCCCGTCGTCCACCTGCGCCTGCCGGGCCACACGGGCGTCACGGAACGGGTCCCGAGCTACGAGCGGATCCGTCGCCATCCGGAGAAGGTCCGCGACTGGACCCCCGCCGTCGAAGGCACCCTCGTGCCGGGTCCGCGCTGGGTGATCAGTGCCCCCATCGGCCGCTTCGCAGCGCTCTGGGGCAGCGGCTCGTTCCCGCTCACGGCGGGCGGCCAAGGTCGCGTGGTCTACGCAGCGGCCCCCAGGGATGGACGCCTGATCCCAGGCGCGCGCCTCAAGCCGACGATGGATGCGATCCGTCTCGGCGGTCGCATGGCCGGCGGTCTCGAATGGCACATCCGCGGCCACCGCACGTTCTCGGTCCGGCCTGCGGGGGGCAAGGCCTGGGAGACCCAGGCCCTGGGACGACTCGAGCGCGCGCCGCTCTTCCTCCAGGGCCGACTCGTCGTGGTCGACGAGTTGGGCACGGTCTACGCCTTCCGAGCGCGCACGGGCGAGCCGCTCTGGCGCGTCGAGTTGGGCGGTCCTCCGACGCAGGCTCCGTACGCGAGCACGGCCGGTATCTTGATCGCGACGGTGCACGGGGAGGTCTACGCGATCGAGCCGGCACTGGGC
>JAHEIK010000440.1 GCA_024639415.1 Planctomycetota bacterium | reverse complement strand
GCATCCACCTGGATCTGTTGCCGCACCTCGTCGCCGAGTAGACCCGGCGCGTCCACGTGGACGCCGAACACCAAGTCCTCGTCGACGATCGGGACCGTTGTGGGATCGATGCCGCCGTCACCGCCAGCGCGACCGTTGGCATAGGCCACACGCTTGCCTCTCTGCGGCGTCCCCTTGCCCTGGGCGTCTGCGACGCCGCAGCAGAGCGCGATGAGCAGGAGCCACGCAGGAGCGCGACGCCAAGACAAGCGCTGGCTGTTCTTCATCGTGCCTCCACCGCACGCAGCAGGTTCAGCCGCCCCGTCCAGGGGAGAACGCTGCCGTCGAAGTCGCGGACCGGGTCCGCCGTGTCGTTGATGTGCCACCAGTACAGGTCCCAGAGGTCGATGCGCGGGCGCCTCTCGAGCACGAGCGCTACGGCGCCGCTCACGAGGCCCGCCGAGAACGACGTGCCGCTCCAATAGCCGCTGCTGTCGTCCTCTGGCGCCCCGAGCGGACCGTAGAGATCCATGCCGGGCGCGAACACGGCGGGGCTGAAGCTGCGCTCGTCGTGGTTGGAGAACGGCGCGCGCCAGTCGGCTTCGTTGGTGGAGCCCACGGCCAGCGTCTGCTCCATGTTCGCCAGCTCCGTGAACTGGTCGACACCGTCGTTGCCTGCCGACGCGACGAACGCGATGCCCGCACGGAACATCCGCCGGATCTTGCGCTCGACGTCGTTGCCGTGCCAGGCGGCTCGGGACAGCGAGATGTTCACGACATCCGCGCCCGCGTCCCACGCGTACTGTAGCCCGCGCAGGAGTTCCGCGTTCGAGCCGTAGCCCTCGTCGTCGTGGACGCGAATGGGCAGGATCGTCGCGTCAGGCGCCGCCAGGAGCACCATGCCGGCTACGAACGTGCCGTGTCCGACGCCGAGGTCCGGATAGCCGTCGCCATCGTCATCGAGCCCATTGCCGAGATCCTGCGGGTCGAAGTCCTGGTCCACCGCGTCGTAGGCGAGCGGCGACAGGTTGCGCGAGAGCCAGGGATGGTCGAGGTTGAAGCCGCCATCGAGCACCGCGACGGTGACGCCTGCCCCCGTGGCGTGCTGGTGCGCCTCGTCTGCGCGGATCTGGTTGCGCGTCCAGGTGACCATGAAACGGAAGTCCTCGTCCACGACCGGAACCATGGTCGCGCCGGGACCCCCGTGCTGGCCACCGTCATCCTTCGGATCATCCGGCCTGGACGGCTTGCCGCCGCCCTTGCCGGGGCCCGCTTCGACGCCCGCTGCCGTGCCGAAGAGCATCGCGAGCAGGACACATGCGAGCAGGACACCCCACCCACGACACTTCGACTTGGCGCGAGAAACCGACATGGCTATTGCGTGACCACCTTGAGGAGATTGATGCGTCCGGAGCCGAGCGGCCAGCCCCATGCGTTGAAGGCCAGATCCACCGACCGGCGCAAGTGGTCGTGGATCTGGAGGGCGGAGTACTCCGGATGAACGGAGCGCGCCAAGGCGGCGGCGCCACTGACGATGCCCGCAGCGAACGAGGTGCCGCTCCACGTACCCCAGGTGTCGTCCCTGGGGTTGCCAATGGGCCCCCACAGATCGACGCCGGGCGCATAGACCATGGGCGTGATCCAGGCGTAGTTGGAGAAGTCGGCCAGAACGTCACGGGAGTCGACCGCACCAACGGCAAGCGTGAACTCGCTCAGCGCCATCTCCTTCTCGTAGATGGACGTCGCGCTGTTGCCGGCGGACACGATGACGGGAGCGCCTGCCTCGACCAGCTGTCCGAGGAGATGCATGACCTCACGCTGCTTCCAGTCCGAGTTCGTGATCGACAGGTTGATCACGTCGGCGCCGATGCGCTGGGCGAACTCGAGCCCGCGCAGGGTCTGGGCGTTCGTGCCCCAGCCTTCGTCGTCACGAATGCGAATGGGCACGATGGTCACGTCGGGCGCCGAGAGCAGGACCATGCCGGCCACGAACGTCCCGTGTCCGCCGCCGCGGTCGACGATCCCATCGAGGTCATCGTCGATGCCATTGCCGGGGTCATGCGCGTCGAAGTCGTCATCGAGCGCGTCGTAGCCGATGCCGAGACTGCCGGCGAGTGCCGGGTGGTTCAGGTTGAAGCCTCCGTCGAGGACCGCGACGACGAGACCGGCTCCCGTCGCGAACGCGTGCGCGTCGTCGGCGCGGATCTGAGCCCCAGGCCCGTGCACCATGAACTTCAGGTCCTCGTCGATGATCGGCACCATCGTCGGGTCGATCCCACCGACGTCGGATGCCGTCGCCGTGACGCTCTCGGGCGCGACGGGGAGCGTGAGGGGGATGTAGACCCCCTGGTCGTCCTGGGTAGCGGTCGTCCGGTCGGGACTCGGCGCGAAGCGCTTGTCGCGCTTGCCGGCGAGGGCCGGGCTGCTACCCAGGAGGATCGCGAGCGCACAGGCGCAGACGATGCGCCGGCCGCTACGCGGCCCGCTGCGAGTTGCGTAGGTACCGTCCATCAGTCCACGACCTTCAGCAGGTTGATGCGACCGGTGCCCGGGAGCACGAGGCCCTCGTCGTCGAACGCCGGATCGGTGGACTGCCGCAGCAGATCGAAGAGCGCCGTCGCGGACAACGCCGGATCCAGCTGGATGGCGAGGGCCGCGGCACCGCTGACGAGACCGCACGAGAAGGACGTGCCGCTCCAGTAGGCGCTGCTGTCGTCGTCCGGCGTTCCGTAGGCGCCATAGAGGTTGACACCGGGCGCCATGATCATCCCGGGGACCGCGTGGTCATCGAAGTTGCTGAACCATGCGCGGACGTCGTCTGTGTCCGTGGATCCGACCGCGAGGGTGTCCGGGCAGTGCGCCAACTCGCCGAGAGCGCCGACCCCGTCGTTGCCGGCCGAAACGATGACGCGGATGCCGGCAGCGCGCATCGAAGCGATGAGGTCGACGATCTCGCCGGCGGGATCGAAGGCCGAGTAGCCGGAGATGTTGACGATGTCGGCCCTTGCCTTCCAGGCCATGATCAGGCCGTCCATCATCTCGTGGTTGAAGCCCCAGCCCTCGTCGTCGCGGATGCGGATGGGCTGGATGATGGCGTCCGGTGCGGCCAGCAGGACCATGCCCGCCACGAACGTGCCGTGGCCGACGCCACCGTCCGTGATGCCGTCGAAGTCATCATCGAAGCCGTTGCCCAGGTCCTCGGGATCCCAGTCGCCGTCGATGGCGTCGTAGGCGTAGGGCGAGATGTGCCCTACCAGATCCGGATGCGCCAGGTTGAAGCCGCCGTCCAGGATGGCGACCGTCACACCTGCGCCCGTGGCGTACTGATGCGCTTCGTCTGCCTGCAGGTGATCGCGCGTCCACTGGACCATGAAGAGCAGGTCCTCATCGACGACCGGCACCATCGTGGCGCCGGAACCGCCATGGCCACCACCCTTGGGCGGCAGCTTGCCGTAGCGCAGCTCTTCCGTCTGGACGGGGAGGAGCGACCTCGCGCTTAGCGACGTCGAGGACAGCGTGATCGCCGCCGTGGCCGGCGCGCCGCTGACAAGCACGAGGGCGAGAAGAGCGCCGAGGCCAAGGCCGAGCCAGCGCAGATTCGTGGGATGCGAGGTCATAGCAGGGTTCCTTCGGGGGAGACCGACCGGCGTGTGGCCGGCCTCGGGATTCAGTCAGGCGTGGGCCGCGTCGAGGAGTTCGAGTCGGCCGGTGTGCGGCAGCGGGCGCCCGCCCCACGGGGAGGCGGAGG
>JAHEIK010000439.1 GCA_024639415.1 Planctomycetota bacterium | reverse complement strand
GGAGGGAGGGTAGTTGAGCTCGACCCCTTTTTAGGGTCGATGACCTGTTGGCCATCTGCACTAGAGACGCGGCTGCGCAGGTAGGTGTTTCACCAACCAAATGCAAAATCGACGCAAGAGCGCCACCCCGCGGACCTGCAGACGCGTGGACATGAAGACGCCGGGCCGCCCATGGGCAGCCCGGCGTGGCGAACGACGGGAGATGAGGGGGCGCTGCGAGCCACGCGCCCGAGCCTGGGCGAGGGCGCATGCTCTCGCACGCAGCTCCCATTGGACCCGGCCGGCCGCAGGCCGGCTGGGAGCCCCCGCACCGCTGCTCACGTGGGGGCTAGCGGAGGCGGACGCGGCCGCCGATCGAGATGTGGCCGTGGTGGCGTACGCGGTGGCGGTGGGGAACCCAGACGCGCTTCACGATGCGGCGGCGGGGAATCCACTCGCGGTACGTCTGGACCTCGATCCGGTTCGGGCCGTAGATCGGCCTGTGGGCGAAGTCCCAGCCGATCTGCTCGCCACGGACCTCGACCTGGCGGGTGCGGGTCACGTGGTAGCCGCCGGTGTACTCGACGACCTCACGGTAGTGGCCGCGGGTGCTGCGCCGGCTGGTGATCGGGATGGTGTAGCGACCACCCACGTAGATGCGGGGGCCGAAGTGCGTCCCCTCGTGCGCAGCGCGCTTCAGCGCCTTGAACGGCGAGGCCTGCGCATCTTCCGTGGCCACGAAGGCGACGGCGGCCAAGAGGGCGACGGGGATCCAGAGAAGACGGGCATGCATGCTGAACTCCTGTTCGTGGCGGGGCCCGGGTCTGCCGGGCGCCTTCGGGGGGTGACATCCCACATCCCATGCCAATTTGAGCGACAATCTCACAAACTACTATGTGACAATGGTTTATGTCGTCGCCGCGCGGGCCGGCTCTCGCGCGCTGTCCCCGGCCGACGACAGCCCCGCTCCCCGGGCGTAGACCAGGGGCAGGAGGAAGCGACGCCCGCAATGGATGCCCCCCGCCCCCTCAGGGCCCACATGGCCCTCTGCCTGCTGGGATTTCGCGGCTCGGGCTACTCCCCCACCTTCGTCGAGGCCATGCAGGCCGTGCAGGACGCCTTCCAAGCCGACCCGAGCCTCGGGGTCCGGCTCGTGGACGAGCCCGACGGGATCTGCGGCGCCTGCCCGAATCTGGCCGACGGCGGGTGCACCCTCGGCGGCTCCGAGCACGAGATCCACATGCGGGACCACGACCGGGAGGTCCTGCGGCGCCTGGGCGTGGAACCCGGGGCGCAGATGACCTGGAGCGCGCTCCTGACCCGGATCGGCGAGCGGATCCGGGGTTCGGATCTGCCTGCGATCTGCACGACCTGCCCCTGGCTGCCGCTCGGCGTCTGCCGGCAGAGCGTCGACGCCCTGCGTGAGCCCTCTCCCGACGGCGACCCGCGGGCAGCAGAGGCCGAATGATGGGGTCGGACGGGCGCGAGCCGGATGAGGCGGATCCCGCTCCGGAGCCGGGGAAGCCGGACGCCGCGGGGTCGTCCAAGGGGGGCCCGCCGAAAGCCGACCCGGAGACGCCCGTGAGCGCATCCCCCGCCCGCTCCAGCCGCCCCGCCGGCGCCCAGTCCTCGCGTCTGCGCGCCCTCGGGCCCACGACCGGCAGGCGCCCAGCGGCCCGGCAGCCCGACCGCGCGCTGCAGGATCTCTGGGTCGAGCGACTCCGCGAGGGAGACGCCGAGGCCCTGCGCGAGGTGGTCCACGCCTTCGGCGAACGCCTGACCGCCGTCGTGAGCGGCGTCCTGCGCGACCGCGACGCGGTGGAAGACGTCGTGCAGGAGACCTTCACCAAGGCCTTCTACCGCATCCACTCCTTCAAGGGCGGCTCGAGCCTCTACACGTGGCTGTACCGGATCGCCGTGAACGCCGCGAAGGACTACATCAAGTCCCGCAAGCGCAGGCCCGCGTCCTCGTTCGACGACCTCGCCAGTCGCACGTCGCTCCCGGCGCCCGCGCGTCCGTCGGTGGAGGGCATCGAGCGGCGTGAGCTGCGCCAGCAGGTCCGCGCGGCCATCGATCTGCTGCCCGACCGCTTCCGGACGGTGCTGGCACTGCGCGAGATCGAAGGCATGGCCTACAACGAGATCGCCGAGGTGCTATGTCTCAGCCTCGGCACGGTCGAGAGCCGCCTGTTCCGGGCCCGCAAGCGCCTTCGCGCGCTGCTCGCCCGGGAGTCCACCGGATCCTCGGTCCCCCGGAAAGGACAGAACCCGTGAGTCGTGATGACAGCCCCAAGCAGGACCTCCACGGCCCCGCCCCCGCGGGGGACGTGCCCGACCTGCGTGAAGCACTGGACCTCTGGCGTGAGGACGCCACGCGCACCGCCGAGCGGATCGACGTGAGCGGCGATCTCGCAGACCGCATCGTGGCGGCAGCCGAGCGCGGCCACCCGCCGGCGATCGTCCCCGCGGGAGCCCGCCTGTACGCAGCCGCCGCCGTGCTGCTGATTGCGGTCGGCGTGGCCGGCACCCTGCTGGCGCGCCAAGCCGCCCCCTCCCAGGACCTCCCGGCGGTCCGCTTCGTCGACATCCAGGAAGCCATGCTGGACGTCGTCGCCGACGACCCCATGTACTCCCCCGGACTGGAAGGACGCTAACGATGCTCTACAGCCTGCGTTCCATCGCCCTCCTCATGCTCGCAGCCGGCGTCAGCCTCGGCGTCTTCGCCGGCACGCTGGTCGCCAACAAGAAGCCCGATCCGCGGCCCGTCCTCAACCGCCAGATCGAGGAGCGCGTGAAGCTCTACCGTGAGTACTACGCCCTCGACGAGTCGCGCACCAACGAGGTCCGCCAGGAGCTCACGCGGCACCGCCACGAGCTTCGCAAGCTGCTGCTGCGCCTGCGCAGCGAGCATCAAGACGAGTTCACCAAGCTGGTCGACGGGACCGAGCGACGCATCCGCGCCATCACGGAGAGCCCGACGAAGTAGCTGACAGCCATCCCGCGGGAGCCTTCTGGTCCGGTTGCGCGCATGAAAGGGGCGCGGCGCGGCCGGAAAGGGGCCTATAATCCCGCCTTTCGTGCCGGCCGGAGCCCTGCGAGGGCGGAGAGAAGACAGAATCCATGGCGCGTGCCATTGGCGTCGACATCGGAGAGCGGTTCCTGAAGGTCGTTGAGCTCAGCGGCTCCGCGCGCTCGTTCCGTGTTCAGCGCATCGCCATCCGCGAGATCCCGGGCAGCAACGGCCAACACGCCGACGATGGGGCCACGGACCTGACCGACGACCTGGTCATCGAGGAGTCGGGCGAGCTGACGCACGTCGAAGAGGACGAGCAGCCCAAGATGACCCGCGGCGAGCGGATCTCGGAGTGCATCGCGGAGGTCTTCCGCGAGCTGAAGCTGCCGAAGGAAGACGTCTGCGCCTCGTTCCCCGCGCACACCAGCGTGAACCGCGAGATCCAGGTGCCCTTCTTCGAGGACGACCAGATCCGCAAGGTCGTGCGCTTCGAGGCCGAGAACCACCTGCACAGCCACTCGATCGACGACGTCGTCGTGAACTGGATCAAGACGGGCGAGACGAAGGACGGCAGCCGCCTGACGATCTTCGCCTCCCCCAAGCAGCACCTGGCCGAGCACATCGCCGTCATGCGGCGCGCACGCGTCGACCCGGCCTCGGTGGACCTCGACTCGACCGCGCTCTACACCGCGCTGGACGACAGCGGCGTGCTGGCGAACAACCCCAACTGCATCGTCATGGACG
>JAHEIK010000074.1 GCA_024639415.1 Planctomycetota bacterium | reverse complement strand
GAGCAGCGAGTTGATCGGTGCCGTCGTCGACGGTGAGGCCGTGAAGGTCCTCGCCGACCCCGAAGGCATCATGTTGGTGCCCATCCCCACCGCGCAGAAGCGCACGGACCTGACCGTCGCCTCGCTCACCTACGAGACGGCGCTGGGGGAGGAACTCTCCGGGCGCGTGCGCGTCCCCGGACCGGTCTTCCACGGCCTCGAGGTCCTGCGGACCGAGCATGCCGTCGCGTTCGACCCCGACGTGCGCGTCGCCGCCGTTACGGGCGACTACGGCCGCGTGCGCGCGCCACACGTGAAGACCCGCAAGCCCTGGATCCGCGGGGTGCTGGCGGCGCTCGCTGCGCCGTTCTCCATGACCTGGGGTGGGGGTGCCAGGTACTCCGTCGACCAGGCATCGGACGCCGGGGCGCCCGGCTCCGCCGAGGGCTGGGAACAGACGATGGAAGAGCCGGTGATCCGTGACGAGGAGATCCAGGATCACGTCGAGACCGACAACGACCTGCCGTACGAAGAGAGCTTCGGTCAGAGCGAGGGCATCACGGACGCGCCGTTCGAGGGTCCGGCGAACAACGGCACCATCGGCATCGGAGGCGGTTCGGGCGCTGCCTTCGCACAGCGTCGCGTGCGCCTGCTGGAGCGCCGCGTCGCCGAAGAGCAGGCGAAGTGGGATGCCAGCAAGTCCGCCGAGAACAAACGGATCCTCGTGGAGGTGACGCGCGCGCTCGAGATGGAGAAGGCCAGGACACGCACAGCGCTACGCGGTGGCCGGAATCAGTACCGGGGCCCCGGCGGCGCAACGCCGCCCAACCAGCGCGAGCCGAGCGATCCGAGCCCCGATGCGCCGCCGCCGCCCTCGGGCGCGCCACCGCAGCCCATGGCCGATCCGAGTTCGGCGCCTGCGGCCTCCTCGGAAGGCGACGACGGCCGTCGTCCGCGGCCGCGTCGTGCGGGCGATGGTGGCGCACGCGCTGCGCACGAGCATCACGAAGGCGATCCCTACCCGGATGAGGATGAGAAGCTGGCGCGCAAGCGCCGCAAGGGACTGCTCTCGCTCGACGTGCCGGTCATCCTGGGCCCCAACCTGGTCGTGGCCCAGCGCCTCGGCTCCGGCGGCTTCATCGAGATCGACCTCGTCACGGACGAGGGCAGTGACGTCCAGTACGCCGTGCTGCTGATCGTGTTCCTCGGCCTCGGCCTGCTGGGTGGTTACCGCAGCCGCAGCGGCAAGTGGCTCGTCGTCGTGGGCGGCGCCGGGCTGGCGCTGCTGCTCCACCTTCTGCTGGGCGTGGACGGCCACACGATCGCCGTCGCGCTGGCCAACGCCGTGACGCTGCTGGCGTTCGTGTGGGCCGCGCGCTGGCTGATCGCCCGCATCATGCAGCGCGGCAGCAAGGCGCGCTCCAGCGTCGAGGCCGCCGCCCGCGCAGGCGCGGTCGCCATCGTGGTCCTCGCGTTGGTCGTTGCTACGGCGACGACGGCGCAAGCCGACGAGCCCCGGCCCCCCGTGCCGAACGTGAAGGAGCCGAAGAAGGTCTACGTCCCGTACGACCCGGCCGACCCGACCGAGGCACGGCCGACCGACCGCGTCTTCCTCCCGCTCGATACCTACCTGAAGCTCTTCAAGGCGGCGCATCCCGAGCAGGATCCCGAGCTCGTCGAGCTTGGGCGCATGGTCACGGTGATCGACGCGGCCTACAAGGTGCGGGTCGAGCGCGGTGAGGAGGCCATGGCCACGGGCCAAGTCACCTACCGCTTCGCCAAGCGGGGCAAGGGCACGCTGCTCGTGCGCTGGCCGCTCGGCGGCCTGGCTGTGACCAAGGCGACGCTGGACGGCGAGCCCGTCCGGCTGCTGCTGCAGAAGGGCGTCTACCGCGTCGCCGTCAGCGGCGAAGGAGACCACACCCTCGCGCTCGACGTGCGCGTGCCGGTGGTGCAGCGTCCGGATGGACGGGCCTTCTCCTACCTCACGGTGGGCTTTGCGCGCGCCGTGCTGGACATCGAGGCTCCGGGCTTCGACGGGGACGTGCGCGTCTCCGGCGCAGGCCGCGTCGAGGCGGTCTACCAGAAGGTGCCCGGTGGCAAGGACTGTCTGGCCAGGGCCTGGCTCGGGCACGCACAGCGCGTCTCCGTGTACCTCGCGGAGCGATCGCCCGCGGAGCTTCCGACGACCGTGCGGACGCGCGCCGAGTCGCGCGCGATCCACAGCGTTCGCGACGACGGCACCGAGACGCAGACCGACGTCACCGTGTTCGTGCTGCAAGGCCGGGCGCCGTTCGTCGACCTCGCGCTGCCGCCCGGCGTCACCGTGCTCGAGGCCAAGGGGCCGCGCGTGGTGCGCTGGGAGGCGCTGGCCCAGCCGACGCCGCGCTTGCGCTTGACGCTGAATGCGCCGGCGACCGGTGCCCTGAAGCTCAGCGTACGCAGCTTCCGGGCCGCCGCAGCGCCCAGCCGGACCGAGACCGTGCCCGACCTGCCCGTGCTCGGCACGACCGGCGAGAGTGGCCACGTGATCGTGAACGCCGATCCCGCCATGCGCGTCGATATCGGGACGACCCAGAACCTCTTCCGCATCGCGCGGCCCAAGGGCAACCTGTACGCCGGTGTCGATAGCATCGGTCGCGTGACCGGAGCGTGGCGCTTCGCGGCGCGTCCCTCGCGGCTCGACATCGCCACGCGCAGCATCGAGGCACGCGTCGACATCGAGAGCGATGTCTCCGTGGTCTACGGCGACGACCGCGTGCGTACGCGCATCCTCGGTCGCATCCAGGTGGATCGTCGCGCGCCCATCGGCACGCTGACGTTCGCCCTGCCCGGCTCGGACGAGGTGCGCCGTGTGCTCAGTGCGGGCATGGACACGTGGTGGCTCGAGGGCGAGGGCGAGACGCGCCGTCTGCTCGTGCGCTACCGCGACCTGCGCAGCGGTGGCTTGGCGCTGCAGGTCGAGCTCGACCGCCGCCTGGGCGGCGAGCGCGACGGCTTGGCCACGCCGCGCTGGGCGCTCGAAGGAGCCCGCCGCGACCGCGGCACGCTCACGCTGTTCGCCCTGCCCGACGTCGAGCTCAAGGCCGGCAGCGTGCCGGGGCTGCGTTCCCTGCCCGTCCTCGGCAGGCGCCACCCTGTGACGAACGTCGAGAACGCCCGCGCTGTCCACGTGTACGCCTGGGATGCGCCGGTGGGGGAGTCCCTGCCGGTCGGCCTGCGCCGTCCGGAACTCGAGACCGACGCCGTCGTCATCACGCTGGTGACGCCCGGCGACGAGGAGCACGGCGTGGAGCACCTCGTGCTGTTCGACGTGCGCCGCGGCCTGACGGATCACCTGCGCCTCTTCGTTCCCGACGGAGGCGCCGGGGAGGCCGAGGCCCTGCGTGACGTCGTGACGACGCGCGACCTGCGCGAGATGCGCCGCGAGCGCGTCACCCGCCGGGACGCCGACGGCCGGGACGTGAGCGGCACGCTCTACGACCTACGTCTGCAGTCGCCGCGCGACGACGTGATCGAGGTCACCGTGAGCCAGACCTGGCGCGTGGCCGGCGACGACGGCTCGCGCCCTGTGCGGATGGTGCGCCCCGAGGGCGTGTCCAGCACGCTGTGGTTCAGCCTCGTGCGTACCTTCCTCGACGGCACGATCGAGGTCGCGCCCGCCGCGGGTCGGCCGGACAGCGCGAACTTCGAGGATCTGCCGTTCGTGCCCGCGGGCCTCACGAAGAGCGCCGTGTACCGCAGCTACGCCTCGCGTGAGCCGTACCTGCTGGCGGTGAATGCGCAGCGCCACCGCTTGCAGGATCAGGCCTCAGCCGTCGTGCAGGCCGCGGTTGCCACGGTCGTGATCGGGATGGACGGTCACGCCCGCGTGCGCGTGGACTACCGCGTGTTCAACCGCGCACGGCAGTTCCTGCGCTTGAAGCTTCCCGACGGTGCCCGCCTCTTCGGTGCGACGACCGCCGGCGAACCCGTGAAGCCTCTGGCGGGGCGCGAGGGGACGATCCTTCTGCCGATCCCCAAGGTGCCGCTGGGCGGCAAGGGCTATCCGGTGTCGGTGCTCTACCGCGCGCGCACCGGCCCCGACTTCGCCGAAGGCGGCGAGCAGAGCCTCGTGCTGCCCCAGGTGCAGGACGGCGTGGAGACGGACCGTACGGTCGTGCGGCTCTTCGTGCCGGACGGCTATGCGTACGACTTCGAGTCCAAGATGACCGCCACGACGTCGGCGGACGTCGCGGCCGACCTCGCCGAGGTGGCCGTGCGCGAGGCGCGCGATCTGCTCAAGCTCGCTGAGAAGGGCACGCTCAACCAGCGCTGGGCCGCGGCCCAGAACGGGCTCGCGCTCATCGCGCACGCCCGTGCGAAGCTCAACCAGGCGCCCGACGCCTGGCGGCGCTATCGCTCCTTGGCCGGTGAGCTGAACGTGCTCGGCAAGCAGCTCGAGAAGCAGGTCGAGGTGACCCAGAAGGACGTCCAGGTGGCACGCCAGCAGCAGCTGCAGGCCGGGCCCAGCGTCGAGGAGTTCGCCAGCAACGCGAAGAACATCGTCAGCTTGGATGATGTGACCAACGGGCTGTCGAACGACGGGCCGGCGCAGGTCCAGGACGAGGTCTCGCGCAAGAACAAGGCCGGCTGGATGGTGAACCCCGTCATGGGCAAGCCGACGCCCGGCAAGAAGGGTTTCAGCGCGGTGCGCGAGCGCCTCATGGACAAGCTCCAGGCGCGTGGGAAGAGCGAGCAGCGCAAGAACTTCCGCAACGTGCTCAGCAAGCAGGCCAAGCAGCAGGGCGGCAAGGCCTCGAAGCCCGGCGAAGTCGTGAACCTCAGCGACTTCGGCGTCGACGTTGCGCAGGTCAGCTGGCTCAATGACGAGCTCAAGCGCGAGCAGACGAGGAATCGCCAGCTCGGGGCCGTCGACACGAACATGCTGCAGACCTACGAGATCTCCGGCGCCGCCCAGGGGCAGCAGCGCATGGCTCAGCAGTTCAATGGAACGACGTTCCAGTTCCAGGGCCCGCGCAACAACGGCACGATCGGGCTGAACACGCGTGAGGATCGTGAGGCCAATCGTCTGGCGCTCCTGGCCCAGCGTGGCTCGAACTACGGCTTCGACCAGGGCCTGTCCGCCGGCCGGGACAACGCGGGGGCCGGCCTTCCGGCGGCCGCCGCCCTCAACCCGTCGGCGGGGGCCTACTTCAACGATGGGAGCGACGGTGACTTCCGCGGCCGCGCTACGAACATCTTCGGCGTGCCGCAGTCGGGCGGCGGCGGGGGCTCTGAGCAGACCACCCTCTTCGGTGCCGAGGGCCAGCAGATGGTCGAGCCCTACAGCAAGGTCGGCCTGATGGGTGTCGACGTGCCCCTGCCCAAGGTGGGCAAGGTGTACTTCTTCCGCAGCCTGCGTGCGGGCGCGCCGATCGAGCTGAGGCCGAGCCGCGAGGGTCACTCGCTGGGTGGCCGGATGTTCGTCCTCTTCCTGATCCTGGCCGGCGTCGCCGTCGCGGGCCTGATGATCCGCCGGCGGAAGGTGAGCGCAGCCGCATGAGGCCGTAGGCGCGCACGCGCCCGGCCGCTTCGCGGACGGGCTTGGGGCGCCCCTACACGTAGGCGGGCTCTGCCCGCCTACTTGCCCCAGGGGTCGGGCTGCTCGTCGTCGAACTCGATGCTGATGCGGTTCTCGACGAGGGTCACGCGGATCCAGCTCTCGCGCTCGATCTCGACGCTCTCCCGCGCGCTGAAGCGGCCGCCGGCGAGGACCGCCGAGACGTCGCGCGTGCCTGCACCGATGTAGAGCGGCGTGAGGTTGACGGTGGGCGTGCCCTGCGGGAAGTCCACCGGCCCTTCGACGACCTTGTACGGGCCGACGTAGATCAGCGCGTTGATGCGGCCGCCGTTCTGGGCCAGGTGCGGCGCGGTGAGCCAGATGTTGACGCGTGTCTCCTGACCTTCGACCTCCGCTGTGGTGGAGCAGGCGGCCAGGGCCAGGGCGGCGACGATGGTGAGCATGCGTTGGACCACGGCGAGAGGGTACCGGGAGGGGGGGGCATCGGCGCGGCGGAAGAATCCGGAGCGGGCAGACGTGGGCGGCGTCGGGCCACGCTCCTACACTTCGCCCTTGATGGCACATGACGGACACGCTGGCGAGGCCTTCCGCGGTCGCAGCGTCGTTTCTGCCGAGGACTTCACCAAGGACGAGATCCTCGCCTTGTTGGATGCCGCCCGGCACTACGACCGCTATCAAGACGACGGCCCCTCGTTCTCGGGAATCGAACCTTCTCTGCAGGGCCGTGTCCTCGGCCTGCTCTTCTTCGAACCATCGACGCGCACGCGGCTCTCCTTCGAGAGCGCCATGCTGCGCCTCGGCGGCAAGGTGCTCGGATTCGCCGACGCCAAGATCTCGTCCTTCAGCAAGGGCGAGACCCTGGTGGACACGATCCGGGTGGTCGAGGGCTACTGCGATGCCGTGGTCCTGAGGCACCCGCGGGAAGGGGCCGCGCGGCTGGCGGCCGAGGTCGCGAGCATTCCGGTGCTCAACGGCGGCGACGGCAGCAACCAGCACCCGACGCAGACCTTCCTGGATCTCTACACGATCCGGCAGGCGGCGGGGACGTTGGACGGCCTCAAGGTCGGCTTCATGGGCGACCTGCGCTACGGGCGCACCGTCCACAGCCTGACGACGGCTCTCCTGCACTTCGACGTGGACCTGAAGTTCATCGGCCCGGAGAACCTGAGCCTGCCCAAGGACCTCCGCGACCACCTCGAGAGTCAGGGACGGCTCGGCGCCGAGGCCGAGAGCCTCGCCGACGTCGGCGACCTGGACGTGCTGTACGTCACGCGCATCCAGCAGGAACGCTTCCCCGATCCGATGGACTACCAGCGCGTGCGCAACGCCTACCGCGTCGACCGCGAGGCGCTGGCCCCCTTCGGTCCGGAGCTCAAGATCCTGCATCCGCTGCCGCGCGTGAACGAGGTCGCAACCGAGGTCGACGATCTACCGGGTGCGCTCTACTTCCAGCAGTCGCGCAACGGCGTGACGGTGCGCATGGCCTTGCTCGATCTCATTCTGGGTGGGCAGGCCGGAGGGAGCGTCTCATGAGCCAGCCGCGCGACTTCCGTCTGACCGACGGCACCGTCATCGATCACCTGCCTGTCGGCACCGCCGCGCGGGCCCTCGAACTTCTCGGGCTGCCGCGCGAGGGGCCGATCACGGTAGGCATCAACATCCCCAGTCCGAGCCAGGGGCGCAAGGACATCGTGCGCGTCGAGGGGCTCTTTCTCGAGAAGCCCGAGTTGGACCGTCTGGCCCTGCTTGGCAAGCACCTGACCGTCACGATCGTGCACGAGGGCACGATCTCCGAGAAGACCGTGCTCGACGTGCCGGAGCGTCTGATCGGGATCCTCACGTGCCGCAACCCGACGTGCGTCACGAACGCCGAAGAGGTGCAGACAGTCTTCTTCAAGCAAGAGGGCTACCCGTACCGCTTCAAGTGCGAGTACTGCGAGCGCATCACGGAGCCTGGCGAGGCTCTCTGAACCGATCCGCGGCCGGCTGCGGCTCGTGAACGTGAACGCCTGCGTCACCGTGCCCGAAGCGGATCCGCTGTAGGGGCATCCCGAAGCCTGAGCTCCGCGAAGGGTGAGTGGTTGCCCGGCCCCTGCCTACTCGCGTGGCGCCTACGGAGCCGAACGGATCGGGCAACGACTCGCCCGTCGGCTCGGCAGGGCCTCGCCTGGGCTCGCGATGCCCCTACAGGCTGTCGGCAATCAGGCGGCTGAGCGCCGCGTCCACCGCCTGCACGAACGCGTCCTCATCCAGGGCGCCGGCGCCGGTGTGACGGCTGAAGAAGTGGTTCAGGCCCGGCAGGACCTGCAGGTTCGCCTGCGGTGGGAGGTTGGCCGCCAACTCCGCGTGCGGCGCGACGACGTCGCCGTCACCGACCAGGACCTCGACCGGGCCGGTGAGGCTGCGGAGGTTCTCTAGCACGTGCTCGTCGAGCGAGGCGTCCGAGAGCGGCCGCCCCAGCAGGAGATTGCCGAAGTCGCGCCGGGACGTGGGCACCCGCGTCGCCGGTGCGAGCAGGAGCACGCCGTCCACCGCCGGGCGCTGCGAGGCCTTCGGATGGAGCAGCCAGGCGAGGGAGCGGGCGCCGTAGCTGAAGCCCGCGCCCAGCAGCATGCCCTCGGGGATGCGCACCCGCACCTCGCGCACGGCCTGGCGCCAGTCGTCGAGGTGACCTTCGAAGTCGCGCTTGTTGCCCTCGCTGTGGCCGACCCCGCGGAAGTCGAAGCGCAGGGCGCCGAGGCCGACGCGGGCCGCGCGAGCGGCCGCCGTCACCACGACGGGATGGTCCATGTTGCCGCCGTGGGCGGGATGCGGATGGGCGACGATCGCCGCTCCGCGCGCGGGGTCCGCCGCGGGATGGAAGCGCGCACTGATGCGGTGCATGCCCGAGGTGAACGAGATCTCGCGCACGGGGCGCGCGGCCGCGTCGTCACTCACGATCGGCGTCACTACCGGTGCCTGCGCCGTCGGCCTGCGGCAGGACGGGCGGAACGATGGGCGCGAGGACGGGGGGCGGCGTGCTCACCGGTGCGGCGGGAAGGGAGGAGGAGGGTGCGTCCGAATCCGACTCCGATGCCGATTCCGATTCCGATGCCGATTCCGATGCCGATTCCGATGCCGATTCCGACACGGGCGGCTCGTCGACCGCAGAGGAGGTGTCCGTGTCCGTGTCCGTGTCCGTGTCCGTGTCCGTGGCAGCAGGCGTGGGGGCGCCGTTGGTGGACTCGTCGGGAGACGGGTCACGGGAAGCGGGCACGTCGGGAACGGGAACGGAGACGGGAACGGGTGCAGACACGGGAGCGGGTTCAGAGACGGGAACGGGTTCTGAGACGGGAACGGGCACGCTCTGCGCGATCAGCGTCTCGATCTCGCCCGCCAGCGAGGCGTAGTCCTCCGCGCCCGCCGACGTCGCGTCGTACGCGAAGATGTGCATCTGATGGCCCGGTGCCTCGGCCAGACGCACGTTCTGGCGGATGCGCGTGTCGAACACCAACTCGCCGTAGTGCTCGCGGATCTCCGCGATCACCTCGCGCGCCAGGCGCGTCACGGGACTCACGAGCGTGGGCAGGATGCCCAGCACCCGCAGGCCCGGGTTCACGTGCTCACGCACCATGTTCACGATCTGGTCGATCTGCCCCAGGCCGCGCATGGCGAAGTACTCGGTCTGGACCGTGACGATCAAGTCGTTGGCCGCGGCCATGGCGTTGAGCGAAAGCAGACCCAGGCTGGGCGGGCAGTCGATCAGCACCCAGTCGAACGCCGCCTCGTCCAGCGCGGCGAGGGCGGCCTTGAGCCGCATCTCGCGCGCCATCTCCACGGCCAGTTCCTGTTCGGCCGCCGCGAGGTCCGCGTCGGCGGGAAGGACGAACAGGCCCTCGGTGTCCGTGGCGACCACGCCGTCGGCGATGGGGGCCGCATCAGTGAGCACGTCGTAGACGGTCGTACCGCGTGCCGTGGCGTCGACGCCGAGGTGATCCGTCAGGTTCGCCTGGGGGTCCACGTCCACGAGAAGTACGCGGCGCCCAGCCATGGCCAGGGCCGCACCGAGGTTGACAGCGGTCGTCGTCTTACCGACGCCGCCCTTCTGATTGAGGATCGCGACGACTCTCACGCCCCCCAACGTAACGGCGGTGGTGGACGCTGAGGGGGTTCCGCCCGCAGCGACCCCGTCCAGGGGGGCCTCAGGCGTCCTCGCCGCCGAGCATCAGATGCTCCAGAATCACGGTGGCGTAGGTGCCCGGGGGCAGCGTGAAGCGCACCAGCACGGCGCCGTCCTGCTCAACGTCCAGCGCGGCCTCCTCCACGGGGCAGCGCAGCGGGCGCCTGAGACCACGGGCCTTCGCATGGCTGACCCGGAAGGACTCGGGGTCTGCGCCTTCCTCCTCGAGGATCGCGTGCTCCAGGCGGGCCGGGACCCCGGTGGGCAGCGGCGGGTCGTAGCCGATGAGCGGCCCCGTCGGCGAGGCCTGCCCGGAGCGGGCGCGCTGCTCCTCCGCCGCCGCATCCCGCACGGGGTAGGTGGCGCCGCTCGCGTGCTGCCAGGCGATGTCGCCCTCCAGCAGCCGGTCGAAGGTGCCCTCGCGCACGCGCTGATCCAGGACGCGGTTGAACAGGTACGACTGCCAGGCCGAGATCCAGATGCGCCGCGGCCCCCGGCCCAGCGCTTCGAACGCCTCCCGGGGCGAGCCGCCCCGCAGCAGGACGCCGGACGCCTTCTTCTCCGTGCGGTGCTTGATGGGGAAGAGGTCGTGTGCTTCCTGGAGCTTGCCGGCGTCGAAGGCGGTGCGCGCCTGCACCATCACGGGGTTCAGCTCTTCTTCGCGCGGCAAGCCGAGCAGGTGCTCGATGAAGGTGCCCCAGTCTTCGTGGAGCATCGCGCGACCGAGCAGGTGGCCGTCCTGCCGGGTGCCGTAGCGCTGGCGCCCATAGCCGTTGGGCATGCCTCGGCGCGTGAGCGTGTTGAGCACCTCGCGCGCACGGTCGACGCGACTCAGGTCGGCACCACGGATGCGGATCGTGAAGCGGTTGCCTTTGAGGTGGCCGATGCGCAGCGGCTTCTCGTTGCGGATGGCCGAGAGGATGCGCAGCTTGCGGTGGCGGATGCCCAGCACGCGCTCGGGCGAGACCTTCGGCAGTGACACGTACTGGCGCGTGACGGCCCGGGCGTCCTTCAGGCCCGCGTAGCCGATGATCCGCTCGCTGACCTTGCACGCCTTGCTGAGGAACAGCAGCGCGTCGAACGTCGCCGTGCCGCGCTTCTCGATCTGCGCGATGGTGTGGTCACCCCGCCCGGTCGGCCGATACAGCGGGATCTCCTCGACGAAGAAGTCCTCGTGCCGCTGCCGGTACTCCCCGCCCAGGCCCGCGCCGAGTCCGTCGAGTCGTGCGACGGCGGCGGGATGGCGAAGGAGGTGCGGCTCGGACATCGCCGCATCGTACGTGGCCGTTAGCGCACTCCGAACTCAATGGACTCGAGCGTCTCGCGGATCGCGTCACCCCACTTGATGTACGCGTCGCCCGTGAGGACCACGAAGAGCAGATACGTGTGGCTGGGCCCGCGCCAGCCGAAGCGCAGCACCGTCTCCTGCCGGCCGCTCTCGGTCGTGCCCTGCAGGACACCCCGGTAGGCGTCCGTGACCGTGCCGCGTCGGCCGATGGTCTTGCGCTTCACCTTCTCGACGCACTTCGCCCGCAGCAGCGCCGCGGCGTCCATCGTCACGAGTCCGCGCTGCGTGCCCCTGAGGACGGTGATGCGCTGCTTTTCGTTCGCCAGGTCCGGCAGCCTGACGAACGTCCGGCGCTGCGCCGCGCTCCCCAAGGGCCAGCGCCAAGAGACGATCTCGCCGCGGGGGTGCTTCTGCGCGAACTCGGCCCACCACGTGGACGTGATCCAGGGGCGGATCTCCGGCGCAGTCGTGCGCTTGCCATCCACGACGCGCAGGTTGGGCTGCTCGTAGAGCCAGATGCGGTAGGCACTGCGTGCGTCGGCGTCCTCCAGCTTGAGGGCCAGGAAGGCGCTCCGCTCCTTGGCCGAGGTCTGCAGGCGCGTCAGCTTGGCGTGCTTCACCAGGCGCCAGCCGTTCGGGCTCTGGATCGACTCGGGCTTGGGCGGAGGCTGGGGTGCTGCCGGCGCCGGCTTGACCGGGAGCGGCGTCGTGTCGAGCAGCACGAGCGCATTCCACGCCACGTAGTCGATTTCGACGCCCAAGCCCTCGTAGTCGTGCTCGGTGGTCACAGCGACGACCCGTAGGAGGTAGAGGCGTCCGCGCGCCAGGGTCACGAGCAGGAGGGCCGTGCTCGGATGCTTGCCCTTGCCGTCGAGGTCCTTGCTCACGCCACGCGTCCGCAGGATCAGCGCAGGATGCTCGCCCTTGGGCTTCTTCGACGTGAGGTCGAGCGTCTCTTGCGCGACGTCGACCTTGGCGCCGCCGAAGCGTTTCAGCAGGAAGCCGCGCACGCCCGGGTCCTGCACGGCGGTCTTCAGCGTCATGCCCTTGGGCGCGGTGCGTACGGCGAGATGCAACTCCGCGCCGAGGCCCTCG
>JAHEIK010000438.1 GCA_024639415.1 Planctomycetota bacterium | reverse complement strand
CGGGCTCCGAGCCGCCGAAGCCGGCACCTGTCCTCCAGAACTCCTGGTTGAGAGCCGTGATGACGGAGGTCTTCACGACCATGCTGCCGCCGCCCGTACTGGCACTCGCGGCGAACGCGAAGTACGCGCCGGCTGCATCGATGCCGAACGCGTCGATGCTGACGGCGGTCTTCCCCATGTTGTCGAGGAGGGCCCCAACCTGCGCACGCGACGTGAGGGCGGTGCCGTTCTTCCGGACGCTCCAGAGGCCCATCAGGCTCGTGCCGCTGTCCTGCCCGAAGAACCACAGCGTGCCGTCGCTCGCGCAGAGCGCCGTCGACTCATCGATGAAGTCCAGATCGCCGGATCCGCCGGCGCCCGTGAGGTCGTCCAGGGCCGTGATCATCGTGGCCTTGTCGAGGACCACGCCACCGCTCACGCGCGCGGAGATGACGGCAAAGCTCCGCGCGCCGCTGTCCATCTCGACGCCCACGTGCGCGACGACGGTGCCGTCGGCACACATCCAGACGCGGTCGAAGGCGCCGATCTCGCCGTCGCTCGGGCTGCCCGCGGGCAGCGGATCGCCGGACACGAAGACCGGCACGACGGTCGGCACGTCGTCGGGCTGCGCGACGTAGAGCACCTGCGGCTTGGCCCCATCCGTCGTGTCGGCGACGAACGCGCAGAAACCGCCGTCCGCAGCGTCCATGACCGGATACACGTCGAATGAACCGAAGACGCCCGCCGTGCCCGGCGCCGGTTGGCCCTGGACGGCCAGGGCACGCAGGGTTCCGGGCAGCTCGGGCTGCTGGGCGCCGTCACCGCCGCTGCCGCCGCCGCACGCGACGAGAGCCAGGGTCAGAAGGACTGCGAAGACTGTGCTCGTGATACGGCGCATGGACCTCTCCGGGAGCTGACAGCGGCGATAGACGGCCGCGCAGCGTACCCGGACAGGCGATCTCCACGCGGATCCGATGAAAGTGGGACTACCTCAGGCTCTCGACGATCTCATCCAGATCCGAGCGTGACGGGCGCAGCTTCTCGATCGGCATGGTGGCCAGCGGGTCGGCCGCCATGTCGAAGTCGTCCTGCAGGCACTCGCGGTCCGGATTCACGTACATCAGGCCCGTGTAGAACTCGGACTCGTTCTGATAGTCGTCGGCGAGCAGCTTGAGGGCTGCGGCCTTGTCGCGCGGGTCGTGGTCCGTGTTCTCGACCGGCTTGATCAGGACAGTGCCGCCGTCGGGCAGCGGGACCTCGACGCGCTTCTGGCCCTCGAAGTCGACGTTCGGATCTTCCCAGCTCGGGACGAAGCCGACCTCGTGCACGGGCCCCTGATGACCCCGACCCCAGTCGTAGGACTTGGTCGAGCCCTCGTGGTTGTTGAACGTCACGCACGGACTCAGCACGTCCAGCATGCAGGTGCCGTTGAAGGCGATGGCCGCCTTGAGGATCTGCAGCAGCTGCTTGCGGTCGGCCGAGAACGAGCGCGCCACGAAACCGCAGCCCAGTTCGATGGCCATGGTGGCGAGATCGATGGCCGGCAGGTCGTTGACCGTGCCGTTCTTGAGCTTGCTGCCCTCGTCGGCGGTGGCGGAGAACTGCCCCTTCGTGAGGCCGTACACGCCGTTGTTCTCGACGATGTAGATCAGCGGCACATTGCGGCGCATGAGGTGCACGAACTGCCCCATACCGATCGAGGCCGTGTCGCCGTCGCCCGAGACGCCGATGCTCACGAGCTTCCGGTTGGCCAACGCGGCGCCCGTCGCCACGGCAGGCATGCGACCGTGCACGGAGTTGAAGCCCCACGCCTGGTTCAGGAAGTAGGCAGGCGTCTTCGAGGAGCAGCCGATCCCGGACAGCTTCGCGACCATGTGCGGCTCGACGCCCATCTCGTAGAAGGCGGCGATGATCGTGTTGGTGATGACGTCGTGCCCACAGCCCTTGCAGAGTGTGGAGACGCCGCCCTTGTAGTCCGCGATGGACAGACCGATGCGGTTGGTCTTCGGTGCAGCGGCCATCCTAGGCCTCCTTCTCGGAAGCACGCTTCTCCAGGGCGACGACGGTCTCGGTGACCGTGCGCGCGTCCAGGGGCATGCCCGTGTAGTGCTTGATCGGGGTGAGTTGGGGCGCGAGGTCGGGCATCTCGACGCCGAGCAGCATGCTCATCTGCCCATCGCGGTTCTGATCGATGACGTAGACCCGCTCGTGCTCCTGGACGAACGTGCGCACGGACTCCGGGAAGGGGAACGAGCGGATGCGCAGGTAGTCCGTCTCGATGCCCTCCTCGGCGCGCAGTTGGTCGCGCGCTTCGACCATCGCGGCGTCGCTCGTCCCGTAGGCTACGAGACCGATCTTGGAGCCGGGCGCGTCGATGATCGGCTGCGGCAGGTAGTCCGCCGCCCCCTGGATCTTGCGCCGGAGGCGATCGACGTTCTTGACGTACTCGTCACCGCTCTCCGTGTAGCGGGCGTACTCGTCGTGGCCGGAGCCGCGCGTGAAGTAGGCGCCCTTGCCGCCGGGCGTGCCCGGCAGGGTGCGATAGGGCACGCCGTCACCGTCGACGTCCTTGTAGCGGCCCCAGTCCTCGATCTCGGCCAGGCCCTGCTCGTCGAGCACCTTACCGCGATCGATGCCGCCTTCGGGGTACTCGAAGGGCTCGGCCATCCAGAGGTTCATGCCGAGGTCGAGATCCAGCATGCAGAAGACGGTCGTCTGGAAGCGTTCGGCCGCGTCGAACGACTTCATGGCGAACTCGTACGACTCCTCGATGTTGGCGGGGTAGAGGCACGGGTGGCGCGTGTCGCCGTGCGAGTTGTAGGCACAGAAGAAGACGTCGCCCTGCATCGTGCGCGTGGGCAGACCCGTGCTGGGCCCGGTGCGCTGCACGTTGAATAGGACCGCCGGCACCTCGGCGTAGTAGCTGAGTCCGATGAACTCGCTCATAAGGCTGATGCCGGGGCCGCTCGTCGCGGTCATGGAGCGGGCACCGGCCCAGCTCGCACCGATCACCATGCCGATGGCCGCGAGTTCGTCCTCGGCCTGGATGATGGCGATGTTCTTCTTGCCCGTTTCGGGATCCACGCGGTACGTCTCCGCGAGATCGATCAGCGACTCGGCCAAGCTCGACGACGGCGTGATCGGGTACCACGAGACGACCGTGACGCCCGCGAAGAGCGCGCCGATGGCCGCGGCCTGGTTGCCGTCCACGAGGACCTTGCCGGACGTCTTGTCCATCCGCTCGACGCGGAAGCGCGGACGGCTGGTGATGTTCTCGCGCGCCCACTCGAGGCCGCACTTGACGGCCGCGATGTTCAGGTCGAGCGCCTTGGGCTTCTTGGCAAAGGCCTTGGTCAGCGCCTTGTCGATCTCGTCCGTGTCGATCCCGATCAACTCGGCGACGACGCCGACATAGATCATGTTGACGACGAGGCGGCGCAGCGCCGTGACCGGACAGACGTCGCGCACGAGCTTGTTGAACGGCACCCCGTAGAAATCGACGTCGTCGCGGGAGCCCTCGAGCTTGAGCCCCTCCTCGTACACGACGGCCGCGCCGGCGGGCACGCCCGCGACGTCGTCCTTCGCCGTCTGCGCGTTCATGCAGACGAGGATGTCGATCTCCTTGCGCGGCGCCGTGTAGCCATCGGCGTTCGCGCGGATCGTGAACCAGGTCGGCAGACCCGCGATGTTGCTCGGAAAGAGGTTCTTGCCCGAGACGGGAATGCCCATCTGGAAGATCGCCCTCAGGAGCGTGTTGTTGGCAGTCTGGCTGCCGGATC
>JAHEIK010000437.1 GCA_024639415.1 Planctomycetota bacterium | reverse complement strand
TTCGAGGAGTTCGACGCCGTCGACGTCCTCTGAGGGCGCTCGCGACGCAACCCTACAGGTCGTCGTCGTCCTCGGTCACCGGCGTCTCGTGCTCGGTACGCTCGGCGTCGGCCCAGAGCAGCTCGAGGTCGTAGTGCGCACGCGCCTCGGGCTCGAAGACGTGCAACACGACGTCGACCAGGTCGACACAGATCCACGCGCCGGCATCGTGGCCGGCCTTGGAGAGCGGCAGCACCCGATGCTCGCGCTTCAGCTGGGTCATGACGTGCTCGGCGATCGCACGGTTCTGACGCGGGCTGCGGCCGGTGCAGATCACCATCGCGTCCATGTACTCGACGAGCTCGCGCACGTCGAGCACCACGACGTCCTCCGCCTTGCGCTCCTGGCACAACTCGACCACGCGCTGCAGCAGCGCTTCGGCTGTGATCTCGCGGTCGTCGGGGACGGTGCGGGTGGTCATGGGGACTCCGGTGCTCGTGCGCCGGGTTTCGGCGCGAACCGAGGAGGGTACGGCGCTTCGCGGCGCCAGGGGAAGCTTTGTCCGCCTCAGCGGCCCTCCTGGAGCAACCCCCGCAGGGTGTCCGCCAGGCGCGTGCCAGGCAGAAGCGCCTCGTAGGCGGCGATGGCAGCCACGGCCTCCGCCCGGGGCCCCTCGCCGGCGAGCGCCGCCGCCGTGGCGTCCACGGCTGCGAGTCCGGAGCGCAGCAACTGAGCTACGTGAACGCGGCTGTCCACCTCGAGGCGGATCTGCGCCAGCACCGGCCCCCGGCTCAGGAGCACGGCTCGGCCGATGTCTTTCGCCTCGGCCAGCACGGCCGCATCCCCGGCCGCCAGGGCGCGTGTGGCGACGTCCGGCGCCAGCAACCCGATCCGCACCAGGTGGCCGCGGCCGAGACGTGGCAGCGTCTCCGCGTAGCGGGCGGCCTTGGCCAGGTAGCGCAGCGCCGTGAGGCGTGGGTACTCGAGCTTGGCCGCGATCAGCGACTCCAGCGCGGGATCGGCCAGCGGCACGTCGAGAATCAGGTTCGCCAGACGCGCGTTGAGTTCGGGCGCCTCGGGACGCCGTACGAGGGCGCCGAGAAGCAGCATGCGCGCTTCCTCCCACCACCCGAAGCGCTCTTCGAGATCAGGGATCTGCGGCATGAGTTCCTGCACGAACGTCGCCGCGAGGAACGCGGTCGCCGCCTCGTTCTCCGGGTCGAGCTCGAGAATGGAGCGGTAGAGCGCAGCAGCGTCCTCGACGCGACCCGCCTTGCGCTGCGCCTCGGCACGCAGGAACAACCCGTCGACGACCATCACGCGCAGGCCACCCATCGAGCGTCCCAGGGCGGCCGTCGCGCTGCCTCGGGCCGGCGCGGGACGCGTCAGCACCGCGACGGCAAGCAGCACCACGCCGGCGGCCACGAGCAGTGCGCGCCTCATGCGTTCACGCCCGTGGCGCAGCAGCGTGGAGCCGGCACGCAGGCCAGCAGCGCCACGACGACGGTGTACAGCAGGGCAGGCAGCAACAGCCCGGCGGCGGCGGCTCCGGGGGCGCGCAGGGCACCGGCCTCTGCGACGATGTGCCACAGGGGCGCGTCGGGAGCGATCCACGAGACTGCGTGCAGGAGTCCCGGAGCGAAGGCCATGAGGCCCTCCGGCTCCAGGTCGCCGGCCAGCGTGATCAAGGTGTGCTTGCTCGCCCCGAAGAGCAGCAGGAGAAACGCCACGGCGGATGCCGTCTGCGCCGTCGTCACACGGGAGAACAGCACGGCGACCGGGACGACCGTGCCCGCCAGCAGGCCGAGGAGCAGTCCCGCCCACGTGACCCCGAGCCACGGAGCCTGCTCGGGCCCCAACCGACGGGCTGCGACGAGGCGCAGGCGCACGCGCGGCGTCTCGAGCGCCAGCCGCACGGAGGTTGCGCCGGCCGGCGGCTGCAGTCGCAGCGGCCCGCGCACCGAGGCCAGCAGGGCGCCCTGAGCCGCCCCCGCCTGCCAGGCCACGCGCACGCGATCCACAGGTACGCCCGAGAGGCGGAAGAGGGGCCGCACGTCGAGTTCCAGGTCACGGTGGGACGCTCCCGGAGCAAGGTCGATGGTGACACTGGCCCCACCCGCGGCGAGCACGGCCTCCGCGGGCAGGGCGACGGCGCTGTGGGCGCGCAGGGGCAGGGCGGGGCGCAGCGCGGCGACGAGCCCTCCCACCGCGAGGCCGCCGAAGAGCCCCATGCCCACGGCCAGCAGCCAGCCCGAGACCACGACGGCCAGACGTCGCTTCCAACCCTGCGGAGCGAGTGCGGCCAGCCAGGCCTCGCGTCCGGCCACGCGGTCCTCCGGCAGGGCCGCACCGGCGCCCACCGCGAAGCCACTGACGAAGAAGGTGAGCACGAGCAGACTGCCGAGGAGCGCCAGCCCCCCTCCGCGCCGCGCATCCGGCAGGACGACGGCCGCCGCCAGCCCGAGCAGGAACAACACCGCCCCGACCCGCGCGGCACGTCCGCGCAGCGTCGCACGCAGGTGGCGCGACGTCAGCGCGCTCAGCTCATGCATGGCCGGGCCTGCGCATCAGTCCGATGAGCGACGGCGAGTCGTCGCCGGCGAGCAGCTCGTCCAGCGTGCCCTGCAGCACGACCTCGCCCGCAGCCAGGACGATCGCGCGGTCGCACGCCCAACCTGCGGTCACGCGGTCGTGCGTGCTCAGCAACACCGCGCCGCCGCGCTTCTTGTGCGCGTCGAGCAGTTGCAGCATCTCCTCGCTCCCGAGGGGGTCGAGGCCGCTGGTGGGCTCATCGAGCACGAGCAGATCGGGCGCATGCACCCACGCGGCGGCCATGGCGAGGCGGCGGGCCATGCCCCGGGAGTAGGTCGCCAAGCGTTGTCCGCGCGCTCTCGTCGTGAGCCCGACCACGGCCAGGGCTTCCTCCACCCGGCGGCGGCGCTCCGCCCGCCCACGGCTGCCCTGCAGCCGTGCGAACAGGTCTACGGTCTCGCGACCGGTCAGCGCGCCAAAGCGCCGAGCCTCCTCCGGCACGTAGCCCGTCCGAGCGCGCGCGGCGCGACGGCCTGCGGGGCCGCCGAACACGACGACGTCCCCGTCGGTCGGCAGGAGCGTCCCCAGGACGATCTTGATCGTGGTGCTCTTGCCGCTGCCGTTGGGCCCCAGCAGCCCGAGGCACTCCCCGGCGTGCACCTCGAAGTCGATGCCGCGCAGCGCGGCCACCGCGGATCGTCCGCGCCCGAAGGTCTTGGCAAGTCGTGTGGCCTGCACCACCACGGGAGAGGAGGAAGCGCTCACGGACCGGATTCTACGCGGCGGTGTGACCAGGCGCCGTCCTCACGCGAGAAGAAGGCATGCACGCCGCTCCTCCGTCCCAACCTCCCCCCTGCCCGGCGATCCGCCGGGTGCCCACACGACAGGCACGCGTGCTGCGGAGCGTCGAAGGGGCGCTGCTCGGCGCACTGGCCCTGGTGCTCGTGGGCCTCGCGGCGGCGGCCGGAGCGGTGGAGCGCGGCAGCGTCCATGGTCCGCCCGCCACGCCCCCCACGCCCGCCTGGGCCCTCGACCTGGCCACGGCCCCCGCTTGGCAGCTCACCTTGCTGCCGGGCATCGGGGCCGGCCGGGCGCATGCCATCGTGTCGCAACGCACGCGCCTCGCCGCTGAACACGCCCCCGGCGAAGGTGCGAGCGCAGCACCTGCAGGACTCCGCGACTGGGAGGATCTGCTGAGCATCCGGGGCATCGGGCCGGGCACGCTGCGAGGCCTGCGCGCGGCCGATCTACCG
>JAHEIK010000436.1 GCA_024639415.1 Planctomycetota bacterium | reverse complement strand
GCGGCCGGCTACCGCGTCTTGGAGTCGGGGCAGGCCGACATCGCCTTGGGCGTGGACGAGTCCTTCCGCGGCAAGGGGCTGGCCACGCGCCTCGTCGAGCGGCTGGCCATGGCGGCGGCGGGCCAGGACCTGTGCCGCCTGACGGCGCACGCCGGCGAGGGCAGCGAGGCCTTGCTCGAGGTGCTGCGGCGCTCCGGCTTCTCCTTGGGGGAGCGGCAGGAGGCCCAGGGCATCGAGATCGATCTCTCCGTGCTGCCCGATCCGGAAGCGCGGCGACGCTCGGAGCTGCGCGACCGCCTGGCCGCGCGCGTCTCCATGCGTCCGTTCTTCCATCCGAGGGCCGTCGCGGTGATCGGAGCCTCTCGGGACGAGGGGAGCCTCGGCTACCGCACCCTGCACGGCCTCGTCATGCACCGCTTCCAGGGGCCGGTCTACGCGGTCAATCCGCGTGCGGCGTCCATCGGCGCGATCCCTGCCTACCCGTCGGTGAAGGATCTGCCGGGGCCCGTCGACCTCGCCATCGTGCTCGTGCCGAAGCAGTACGTCGCGGCGGTGGTCGACGACTGTGCGGCCGCCGGCGTGCGCGCCCTCTGCGTCATCACGGCGGGCTTCGCCGAGACGGGCGCCGAGGGCCGCAAGCGCCAGGACGAGCTGCTGGCCAAGGTGCGCGCGCACGGCATGCGCATGGTCGGTCCCAACTGCATGGGGCTGCTCAACGCCGACCCCGAGGTGCGCCTTGCTGCGACGTTCGCGCCGGTCTTCCCGCCTGCCGGCAACGTCGCCATGTCGTCGCAGAGCGGCGCGCTCGGTCTGGCCATTCTCGCGACGGCCGATCAACTGGGTATCGGCCTCTCGACGTTCGTCAGCGTCGGCAACAAGGCCGACGTCTCGAGCAATGACCTGCTCCAGTACTGGGAAGAAGACGAGCAGACCGAGGTGATCCTGCTCTACGTCGAGTCCTTCGGCAATCCGCGCCGCTTCGCGCGCATTGCGCGTCGCGTCGCACGCAAGAAGCCCATCGTGGCCGTCAAGAGCGGGCGCACGGGTGCAGGCAAGCGTGCCGCCGGAAGCCACACCGCGGCGCTGGCTGAGAGCGACGTCGCCGTGGACGCCTTGTTCCGCCAGACGGGTGTCATGCGCGCCGAGACCCTCGAGGAGATGTTCGACATGGCGCTGCTGCTGAGTAGCCAGCCGCTGCCGGCGGGCAAGCGTGTGGCGATCCTCAGCAACGCCGGCGGTCCGGCCATCCTCTGCGTCGATGCCTGCGAGGGGCAGGGGCTCGAGATCACGGACCTGCCCGACGCGGTGCGCGAGGGGCTCGCCGCCTTCCTGCCCGAGGAGGCGAGCACGCGCAACCCGGTCGACATGATCGCGGGCGCGGGTCCGGACGACTACCGCAAGGCCGCCGAGCTCCTCATCCGCGCCGACGAGGTCGACGCGTTGATCGTCATCTACGCACCGATCGACGCCGCGCAGATCGGTCCCGTCGAGAACGCGCTGCACGAGGCGCTCGACGCCGCGGGCCGCACGAAGCCTGTCATCACCTGCCTCATGGGAGAGGGCGGCCGGGGTCAGTCGCGCGGCCTGCGACGCGGCATCCCGTCCTACGTGTTCCCCGAGGATGCGGCCCGCGTGCTCGGGCGCGTGAGCGAGTACGCCGCGTGGCGACGGGAGCCCGAAGGCCAGCTGCCGGATCTCGCGGGCTGCCAGGCCCCCGCGGCGCGTGCGATCTGCCGGCGCGTGCTGGCTGAGCGCGGCGCCGACTGGCTCAAGCCGCACGAGGTGCGGGAGATCTTCGACCTCTGTGCCTTGCCGCTCGTCGACGAGCGTGTTGCTGAGACCGCCGAGGATGCGATGGCCGCGGCCAAGGAGCTGGGCTTCCCCGTCGTGCTGAAGCTGATCGCCAAGGACGTCGTGCACAAGACCGACGTGGGCGGCGTGCAGCTCGATCTGCGGGATGCGGATGCGGTGCGCGGCGCCTTCTACTCGATGCGCGGCCGACTCGAGGATGCGGGCAAGGGCGCGAGCTTCGAGGGCGTCGTCGTGCAGCCGATGGTCACCGGCGGCGTCGAGGTCATCGTGGGCGCGACCGAGGATCCGGTGTTCGGCTCGCTGGTGGCGTTCGGTCTCGGTGGGATCCACGTCGAGGTGCTCGGCGACATCGTCTTCCGCGTGGCCCCGATCACGGACAAGGACGCCGCCGAGATGGTCGGCGGCATCCGTGGTCGCAAGCTGCTCGAGGGCTACCGCGGCAAGCCGGCGGCGGACGAGGCGGCGATCCGTGAGGTGCTCCTGCGGATCTCGCGTCTGGTCGACGAGGTGCCCGAGATCGACGACCTTGACATCAACCCGATGCTGGCGATGGCTCCGGGCGAGGGCTGCAAGATCCTCGACGCGCGCATCCACGTGGGCGATCCGTCGGCCATCCCCGCGGAGTAGCACGGGGTGTAGGGGCGGGTTACATACCCGCCCACGGCTACCCCAGGAAGCGTCCGAACCACGCGAGCACCTCGTCGTACCAGCGCTTCGAGTTCTGCGGCTTGAGGATCCAGTGGTTCTCGTCGGCGAAGTACAAGAGTCGCGCTTCGACACCCTTCGCCTTGAGGATCCCGTAGCACTCGAGCGCTTGGTTGATGGGGACGCGGTAGTCCTTCTCGCCGTGGATGACGAACACCGGGGTCGTGATGCCGGCCGCATGGCGCGCGGGGTTGTACTTGTCGACGGCCTCCGGGTTCTCCCAGATCTCGCCGCCCATGTTGCGCGGTCGGCCCCACGTGAAGTCGCTCGCGTACTGCAGCGGCAGGTTGAAGACGCCCGCATGGTTCACCGCGCAGGCGAAGCGGTTCGTCTGCGTCGCGATCCACGACGTCAGATAGCCGCCGTAGGACCCGCCGCTGATCGCCATCTTCGTTTCGTCCACGAGACCCGCTTCGATCAGGTGGTCGGTGCCGGCCATCACGTCGCCCAGCGGCCGCTCGCCCCACGCGCCCTGGATGCGCTGCGCGAAGTCGTTGCCCCAGGAGGTCGAGCCCTGGAAGTTGACGCACGCGACGACGTAGCCCGGTTGCGCGAAGGCATGGCAGTTCCAGCGGTAGTGCCAAAGGTCGCCGAAGGTCCCGTGCGGCCCGCCGTGGATCATGTGCACGAGCGGCCGTCGCGTGCCCTCCTCATGGTCGGGCGGCAGGATCACGACGGCTTGGATCTCCTCGCCGCCCGCGCCGGTGAAGCGGTAGTCGCGGACCTCGCCCAGGGCGACGTCCTGCAACGCTTCCTCGGTGAACGTCGTCACGCGCTCGCCTTCACCCCCGGCGACGGGCACACGCCAGACCTCGGCAGGCTCCGACGCGGCATGGCGCGAGAAGTAGACGTAGCCGTCGGCTGCGGGCCTGGGCGAGGAGCAGGTGCCGCCACGGAAGCGAGCCGTCGGATGGGCGCCCTGGGTTTTCGCCGCCTTGGGGTCGAGGTGCCAGATCGGGCAGGCGCCGTCGTCCTCGGCGTGGAACCAGAGGTTGTGACCTTCTCCGAACGTCCATGCGGCCGGAGCACGGTCCCAGTCCTCGAGGAACGGCGTCGACTCCCCGGTCTCCAGGAGCAGGCGCATGATGCGCGCACGATCCGCGTAGAAGTCCGGATCCTCGGTCTTGCCGTAGAGCACGGCCTTGCCGCACGGCGTGTAGCGGGGCCGCGAGGAGCTCGCGGGGTTCTGCGCCGTGAGGCACTCGGGCTCCGCACCCTCCGCCGTGACAGGCAGGCGGTAGATGTCGGTT